>CAYOXN010000012.1:0-10022 GCA_964407965.1 uncultured Candidatus Saccharibacteria bacterium | reverse complement strand
ACGTTGCGGTTTCGCCAGATCCGGTGGCACAAAGAGCATGTCGCCTTTACCCAAAAGTTTTTCTGCCCCTGCGGTGTCCAGTATGGTACGGCTGTCTATTTGCGAAGCTACGGCAAAAGCAATGCGCGAGGTAATGTTCGCTTTTATGAGTCCGGTTATTATTTCAACACTCGGGCGCTGGGTGGCAAGCACTAAGTGTATGCCCACGGCCCGAGCCATTTGGGCAAGACGCACAATTGCCGCTTCCACGTCCGCTTGGGCAACCGCCATTAAATCGGCCAGTTCGTCTACCAAAATTACTATATAGTGCATGGGCAATTCCGAACTTTCATTATATTCGGTTATGTTGCGCTTGTGGACTTCGGCCAATAACCTATACCGCCTATCCATTTCAGCCACTGCCCATTTTAAGGAATTTACGGCTTTGTCATGGTCGGTTACCACGGGCGTAAGCAAATGGGGTATGCCGTTATAAGGGGTCATTTCCACCCTTTTAGGGTCTATGACAATAAATTTCACATCTTGGGGCGTGTTCCTATAAAGCAAGGAGACTAACAAACTGTTTATGGCCACGCTCTTGCCCGTGCCGGTAGCCCCGGCTACAAGCAAGTGGGGCATGCTCGCCAAATCCACAATTTGCGGATTGCCGGCTACGTCCCGGCCGAGGGCCAAGGCTAATTTTGATTTATGGTCCACAAATTGGGTAGTTTGCATGACTTCGCGCAACCGGACCATGCGGGCGGTTTTGTTGGGGACTTCTACTCCCACCAACGCCTTACCAGGAATGGGCAATTCCATACGGATAGACTGGGCGGCCAAGGCGAGGGCCAAATCATTTTGCAAGGCCGCTATTTGGGACAGCTTTACGCCTGTGGCAGGGCGCAAGGTATATTGGGTTACGGTTGGGCCAACATTTACTTCGCCCATTTCTACGTCTATGCCAAAATCCGCCAATGTTTTCCGTATAATGGCGACATTGCTTTCTATGTTGCCGCTGTCCACTTCGGTTTTATTGTCGTCCAGCAAATCAAATGGCGGCAATTTCCAATCACGCCTATCGGCTATGGTTATGGATTCCATGGTTACCGGAGCGGCAGCGGGTTTGGAGTTGGTTTTTATTGCCTCTGACTTCATGGCCGGTTCGGGCACCTTTACCGCCTCATCAGCATCATCATCGGCCAGCTTCTTATTTTTACCCGCAACTTTTTCCGCCATAAAACCTTGGCTGCCCATACCGTTTATTTTTAAGGCTTGGGCTTTGGCAGGTTGGTCTTTTTGTTCTGCGGACTCTTCCGGCTTTGACCACATGGATTTTAACGCAATATCAAATGCTACCAGGACGCCAATTATACCCAAAGCGCATAATATTATGGTTCCGGCCCAAAACCCCAAGGAACCAAACAAGGGCTGGGCAAACACGGCACCCATATAACCGCCGCCTTTACCTTCCCCGGCCAACGTAAAGGCCAAACTGCCTGCGCGAATATAAAAAATATGGATTAATCCGGCAATAGAACCCACCAACAACAAAGCGCCTAAATAAATACGCCAATAAAAACTATGGTCTTTTCCTTCAGGCAACTGTTGTTTGCCAAGCAATATGGCCACCATACCTAAGACTAGCGGTACGAAATAAGCTAAAATACCGGCTGCCCACTTTAAGCCGTCTAAAATAAATTTGCCCAAACTGCCTGCCATATTAACCGCTGCCAAAGCCGTCACCAGCGCCAGGACAACAAACACCACTACCGCCACGCCACGCTTGGTTTCCTCACCCAAGTTTAAAGCCGGCATGCCCAAGCCCTTCTTTTTTTCTTCGTTTTCCAGATTTTTTTTGTGTCTACCCATGAATACTCTTTAAGCAACCCATCCTCAGCATTGCCGTAACAAACAAGGCCGTACCGGTAATGCCAATGGATGAATTTTTATTAGATATTTTACCCCTATATTCTACCATTATTCTAGGTACTTTAAAACCCCGTCCCAAGGTTTGGACGGGGTTTATAATTGGTGTTTATCCGTTTTATATCCGCGTGGCCTTTTTCTTACAAGCCTTTAACTTTGACTTTCTTAGTTTTGGCTTTCGCGGCTTTAGGTATAACTACAGTAAGTATGCCGTCTTTAAGGTCAGCTTCTATGTTTTCACTGTCTATATCTACCGGAATAATGACCGAGCGGGAAAAGCTTCCCCAATAGCATTCCTGGTAAAAATAGTCGTCTTGGGGAATACTGTCTTCTTTGCGTCGCGACCCCTTTACGGTCACCATGTCGTTGGCTACGGTAATGTCTATGTCTTCTGGCCTGACTCCGGCAATGGTGGACTTAATTATGACATTGTCCTTAGTTTGGTACATGTCAATGTTGAGCTGGCCTTCATAGTCAGCCATCCAGTCGTCGCCGGCTTCTTTGGATTTCTTTGGTGCTTCAGTTTCAGCTTGGGACTCGGTATCAATTTCCGGCGATTCCGACTCTTCGTCTTCCATGTCCACAGGTTCTTCCTCGACATTTTCAGGGACTAATTCTTCCTCTTCCACCTCAACGGCAACCTGTTCTTCTTCTACTTCTTCGTGGGCAACAGGCACTTGTTGCGGCTCCTCATCGGTTACGCTTCCCCCCATTATCTTTCCGAAAAATGAACGTTTTTCTTTAGCCATAATTTCTGGTTTTAATAATCCTTGGTATCACGCTTTGAGTTTCTCGTAAACCTATAATAATCCAATTTTCACCTGCCGTCAAACACTGTGAAGCATTGGGAATATGCGCTAAATTAACAAAAAAATAAGTGAAACCCCCTATTCTGACGCAAGTAATTACCGGGACTGTCGCCAGGCCTCCCTAACGGCTGCCTGCACCTTCTCCCCGAAATCTACCATCTGGGCCAACCCATCATTTCCCTGCAAACGGTTTCTTAATTGGCCTTGGCTTAGCTCGATTTTAACCGCGCTAACAATGTCGCTACGCAGCCCGTCTAGTATTAAACCCTTGCCGGTTAAGTAACCCACATTTAATTTCTCTTGGCCAGGCAAATAATGGGTTATGACCATGGGCAAATGGAAACTTAACCCTTCCGCTACGGTTAACCCGCCAGGCTTTGTCAAAAATATGTCAGCTATGGCATACAGCTCCTGCATGGGCACATAAAAACCCAAGACCCGAATGTTAGGCTGGTTTAAATTGCGGGTGAGCTGGTTATATATAACTTGGTTTTTGCCGCACACCACCACTACAAACCAATTTTCATGGACAGCTAACCGCGCGAGAAGTTTTTCATCAATACCCGTTCCCAAGGAGCCGCTCCCCACTAAAATAACATTGGCCTGGGCAGGTATATGGAGCTTTAAACGGACAGCCGTTTTATTTATAGGCTCAACAGGTTTGAGCGTCATTCCGCACACGTAAATACATTCTTGCTTTATTCCCTGGCGCACCATAGCCTCTGCTTGCTCAGGTATGTTAACCAAATAAAAATCGGTTTCAGGGTAAAGCCAAAAATTATGCAAATGGTAATCGGAAAACGTTATGCCAAACAAACCGTTAAACACACCGGTGCGTTTTAAATAAGCGACTACTGCGGAAGCGGATGTTTGAGTGGTTATGACCACGTCAGGTTTTTCGGCATTGAGCAATTGTAAGGTACGGCTGCTGTTGCGGGCAGCCAAAGGCACCCTCAACGGCAAAGTTATGCGGGCAAGAATGCCATGGTCCGTGCTGGCATAGAGCCAGCTCCAAAACCAAGGGAAATAGGTATTGACTATGCGATGTGCCCACGTCCCCACACTGACAAACCAACCGGACTGGACTTGTAAAATATCTTTCACGCCCACCTGGTGCCCGTCGCGCATAAGAGCATTGCCAATATTTTCGGCAATGCTCTTATGGCCTAAACCAACTGACGTATGGAGTATTAAAATTTTAGCCATATTACGCCCACGCTACCACGCGGCACGGCGCCGAGTCGGCTGTTAATTTCATAGGCAATGCGGCTACCTGGCAAGTTTCCAGGGAGAGCAATGAGTTAACGTTAGTTAAATTTTCTATAATGAGCATGTCTTTCGCAAACATGAGCTTATGCAACTCGTACGGGGCGTAGTCGGGACTCGGGGTATCCATGCCTATAAAACTAATGCCGCTGGCTATGCAATCTTCAATAAAACCTTTTTCAAATACCGGATAGTTTTCAAAATAATTATTTGAACCAAAATGCCCGTCCCAACCCGTACAGACCAACACGGCCTCGTTAGGCTTTGTCTCCAAACCAATGAGCAACCGCCGGGGAATGGTTTTTAAACCACGGGCATCTACTATATGGGCTTTGGTAATAAAGCGCTCGGCCGGAAAATCGGCAATAAGTTTGCCGCCTTCTGCCATATGGGCGGGCGCGTCCATGTGGGTGCCTACATGCATGCCCGTGGTGAGCCTAAAATTTGCATGGCCGTCAGCGGCAACGCTTGCCGTGGGTACTAACGTAGGCGGGACATCGCCCGGAAAAGGGAGAAGATTGTTGGTAAAGGTATGGGTTAAGTCGAAAAATTCCATAAGTTAGTCCAAAAATTTTATGCCAAGTTCGGGGTACACCACATGGCCGGGTGCGCTTGCGGAAAAAACTATGAGTTCGGCAACCTCGCGTACGGTTAAGGCATTGCCCATGTCTTTTTTAACCCCGGCGGCCTTAAACAAGTTCGTGTTTATTTTTCCGGGGTACACGCCGGTAACCGCCACGCCGCTGCCTTTAAGTTCCAACTGGAGCGACCGGGTAAAACCGGTTAGCGCCCATTTGGAAGCATTGTACACCGACCGTTCAGCTTTGGCATGCAGGCCAGCTTGGGAAATAATATTTATAATCCTGCCGCGGCGCATGCGTTTCATAAGGGGCAGCACCATTCGGGTGAGCAACATGGTACCATAAGTATTTACTTCAACAACAGCTTTTATGGTGGCGGGAGTAAGGCTTTCCAATTTGCCTTCGGTCCACACGCCGGCATTGTTGAGCAAGATGTCTATATGGCCGAACTTTTTTTGGGTCTTGGCAATTACGGCGGCCAAGTCCTTCTCGCGGGTAATATTGCCGGGGGTTATTAAAAATGCCGCGGAATTATAAAGTGTGGAAAATTCTTTGGTAAGGCTTTTGCATTTTTTTGCATCGGGCGCAAAACCGCTTACGGCAAAACCTTTTTCCAGCAAGGCCATGGCAACAGCCTTGCCTAAACCGCTGGTAATGCCGCTAATGAGCACGCTTTTATTTTTTTCCATACGTGTATATTAAATATTTTTTAGCAAAGGCACTATTTCTTTCCGCATTATTAGCCCGGGACGGGCAGCTACCCCTTCGGTAAACGAAATGTCGAGTACTTTTTCCAACATGCTTTGGGCCTGTTCATCGGCTGAAAGGAAAACATTAACGTCTTCGTCTAGCCCTAAAATGGAAACTACTATGCAATCTAGCTGGTGTTGGGTTTTTAATTTAGCCAACTCGGCAAGTATGTCCTGCTTGCGGTCTTCCGCAAGGGCCCTGGCTTCGAGCACTTCCAATTGTACAATGCCCATAGTTATCTTACCCAATTTAAACTCGGCAAATTCCCCTGCCATGCGGCTTTCCAATTTTTTCCCGGAAACGTCTGACTTGGCAATAAACATTTCGCGCATGAGTTCATGGGCGCCCGGAACTTTCTTGCTTAGCCACTCGGCCATGGCATGGTCGCGCGGCGTGGTAACCTTTGCTTTAAACTGCAAAGTATTGGACACTATGGCCGCGTATAACAATGCACACGCCATAGGCGAAGGTTCAATATGGTATGCGTGGAACCTTTCGGCAACCAGCGTGGCAGCGGCTCCCACTTTTTCTATTTGGATTCGGGCATGAGGAAATTTTTCCGCTTCATGCGCTTGGCGGTGGTCTATAATTTCCACAACCTGTTGGGGTTGAATATGGGGATGGATGCCGGAACACGTACTCGCATCTACCAAAATAACCCGTTCAAAACTTTTAACATCCTGGTCTTGTGGAAATGGGAAACGGAAATGGTCCATAATAAACTTTGCCTCATCATGCACAGAACCAAAAATACCAGGCACCGCTGCCTGGCTTTGATGCTGCAACAATTCGCTATACGCCACTGCACAGGCAAAACCGTCAATGTCGGGGTTTATATAACAAGTCACAAGGGTTTGAGGAGCCATAAATCTAATTTATATTTATGTAATCATTTTACCCTATTTTCTCGTACTTATACAAACCATAGAAACTATCTTTACAGGTAGTCATTTAGTTTAACATGTTACATTTACGAATTTAGAATATTAAAAAAGTACACTAAATTAACAAAGCCTCACACCCAAGTAAATGGGCGCGAGGCTTCGTACTACTTATTACTTTATTACTGCGATAGGCGTGATGGTCTCCACCCTAATGTCAGGGAGGTCTACCCCGCCTATTCTTAATGCAAGCGTATGAGTGCCTGCTTTAACCGTTGCCGGGATGTACAAGTTAACCTGATACAGGCCAACCGAACCGGGCGACAAACCAATATATGCGACTTGGATGGGTACATTATCAAGGGCTGCCGATACATTCTTGCTAATTAGCTGGTACAGCAAGATTGTATCCTGCGTCGGTTGACCGGTAAATGTGTCTGAATTGGTTGGCCCAAACCCAGACCCATACAGGACAATATACGTGCCTGTTGGCCCCACCTCCACCGCTGGAAACCCAGGCATAGAAACCAAAGCCCCGTTTGCCAGCGTAATAATAGGACTACTGATGGTGCCATTAAAGTACGCAAATATGCCGGGAGCCTGTGTGGAAACGCTAATTGTAGTGGTGGCAACTACTTGGTTGTTGTACAACACTGTCACTGTTGCATTTCCTATCACAAGCGACTTCGGCACCTGCACATTTATCTGGGTTGGTGTCACATATAGCAGTCCACCTGGACTCCCATTAAATTGCACTTGTACTCCACCCAGCGTGGAGGGCAATGGAAATTGCTTATTTACGACCTCCACACCAAAGTTTGCAAATCCGCTACCCAGAACGGTAGCAATCTCACCGGGCGCTATAACACGCGCCCCAAGGTTCCACGACGCCGCATTCTGGACGTCGGTAATCGCTCCTCCGAGTAGTACGATCGGGGAGAGAAAAAAAATCGCAGCTTTCAATCAAATCTCCTGCGAACCCCAAACAAGGGGCTTAACTTCCCAGCACGTCGGCATGGGAATCTGGCGTAAATTATACCACTTTTTTTATTTTTGTCAATACTAAGCGGAATTTTTACCTTTATTCAAAAACCAGGCTCCTAGCCTGGTTAAACGGTTTTAAATACTATTTAGGACTCTTATTAATACAAAATTGCCTTTGTCATGTTGTAACACCCTTCAATAGTTCTAAACAATTTTTAATCTTACTTTATCAAGTTCTTGTTTTTTAAGTCATCAAAAATTAATTGGTCCACAAGGGAAACTTCCCCTCTCCTTGCAAAAGTAAACCAATCTATTTTCTCAATTTCAGCGCCTGGTTTTACCTCTCCATTATATTTTCCTGTATAACAGGACATGCGAACTATGGTGCCTTCGGGTTTACCATGGGCTAGAGCTTCATAGGTCCCAAAATATTTTATTGTACCAGGTACTAAACCTACTTGTAATTCTTCCTTTACTTCCCGAATCAGGGCTTCTTGATCTGTTTCGTTCCCTTCTCTCTTGCCACCTGGTATATACCATGTATCTTTCCCATAACTGCGTGTTACCAAAACTTTATGGTTTTCAATTTCAATGTAAGCTAACTTATCAATGTAAGCATTTTGCATAGTTAAAATATTTATGTGTTCCTGGCCATGCAAAGCCGAAACTTCTTGACCGCCTAAATCACCACGCGAAGGAGATTGGCGAAGGGTGGTATAGTAAAAATTAAAATTATTAGAGCCCTTCGACTCATGTTCGTCAAACTCACATTCGCTCAGGACATTCGACAAGCTTATTATGTTACCATGAGCCTGTCGAATGGCGGAGGGGGAGGGATTCGAACCCTCGAACCTCTTGCGAGGTTACCGGTTTTTCTCGACCCCGCAAAATAGAATTAAATTAATTGGCGGTGACGATGTCCGGAACTTTGAACCGGTATTCGCCGTAAAGGCCTTATCTTATGGCCGTATTGATAAAATTATACGCCGTTTACGGTTATTTTACAAGGAAAATCCAGCCTCTTTTGAAGTTCCAGCATTCGCTGTAAAGGTCTACTAATCCTTAAATTGCTTAATTTAGCTAAAATTGGTCACCCTTCGTGTCGGATTCCTCAATTAGCTTGCTTTCCTTTAGGTATCGGCTCACTGCATACCAAGCCGAGTTTATTATCGGTATAAGCAGTGTCCAGCGTGGATCGTGCTCAACATACGCCAATATGATTGGCAGGATTGATGAGACTCCGGAGTAAAGGAAAACGATCGATAGGTGCTTTAACGCTTCTTTTTGTGGAGTTGTCATAGGTTAATAAATTATTTTCTTTATAATGGCCAAACCCTCCTCAATCTTTCTCACACCGTCCTCGACTGAGGTGTTTGGTGTATGATCACCGGCAAGAGCAACAAGCTCGTCCAGTATCCGCTTATCAGTTGCCGGACAATTTGGTTTCTTTGAGTAAATCTCAAAATGGCCAACTATGTGATCACGGTCGACTGGTATCTGCCAGCGTTGGCAGATCTCGTGGATCATCATTGCACTCGCTTGTTTCATTGCCTCTGTCCATATGTCATCCGGTTTTCCCTCGTGTTCTATTCCGATTGTATAAAGGTTTGGGTTTACCTTTTGTTTGATAAACTTCCAAGTCGGTGTATCAATTCGGCCAGCGTGCCAAGCAGTATCATCCTCTTTGACATACTGATGCACTTCACCATTTTTTCCGATTCCGTAGTGAGCACTTACTTGTGATACTGGATTCGTAAACCACGCATCAGTTCCGACCAGCGTTCCATCCATAATGTGAATAACGATCGCTTCCGGTCGATAGCTGTTGCGACCAGCCCAGAAGTTTGGAGACTTTTTTTGAATAATGTTCATAGTTATTTGTTTACAGTTATTAATAAATTTATAAGAGCCGCGATTAATCCACCCACCGATGCTGTCGCTAAGATCCAAAAGAAACGCTTGAGCCAGTCGACATCAGTCCCGACTTTTGTCACATCCTCTTGAAGATGAACAAGATGGTTGTCTTTGATTTCGTTTATGGTTTTCTCGACTCGATCAAGTCGCTCATCTTGTATTTGGTTTTGATATTCTGTCTTATCCATATTTTTATTTCGGGACATATACCGAGTCGAACCTGTTGATGAGGCCTCTGCTCTCCAATTCCTCCTCAAGTCGATCTTGGACATCTCGATCACGCCAAAACTTTTCTTTTTCCATGTCGACTGATTTTGCTTTTGCACCGACGAGTCCGTACAGAAACTTCACGACTCCCGATGTATTATCATCGGAAAGTTTTCCGGCCGTAGTGTAGAAGCGACCAAGAGCTGTATTTAAGAAGTGAAGCTTGTAAGCATTCGCTCGATAGCTAACATTTCCGCTTTTATCTTTATGTTCGCTGACCTCTAACCAGTCACGCAGTCCGGGGATCGCATTCACGAATGGATATACTCGACTTCCTTCTTTGATCGGCTCGCCAGTGAATAGGTTCTGTCCGGTAGCCGCCTCGATCGGGTACTTCAAAATTGGCGATAATTCGCCAACCATACTGGCCAATGTGCGTTTTGCACTTCCTTTATAAAGGCGGTTTATATCCTCAACCGGCAGACCCAGACCATAAAGGTATTGTGAGAACCCATTTTTCTCCCCAAGTCGGACCGGCAATCCCTCTCGCATGTATGGAGGCAGATATTGGAATTCTTCTTTGGCTTTTTCTTTGTCGACTTGGAGGTTGTCCACAAACTTGCCGAGAGAGGCGTATTTACCGGGTTGCTTTACTATTTGTTCAAGCTGGAGCGGAATGTTGCCACGAGTCCATCGGTAGAACGGCAACAGTCGCTTCATAATGT
>CAYOXN010000011.1:8760-19017 GCA_964407965.1 uncultured Candidatus Saccharibacteria bacterium | reverse complement strand
CAACTGCTGTTGTTCCTAGTCTTTTACTAGAGATTTCCATGATAACTTCCTTAATTCCAGCATCGGGATGCACCTGAGGTTTTTGATTTTTAATCAAAACGTCACTAACTCTCAAATATAATTTTTTACCTAATGCACCACCTGGATGATATTTGGCAAAATCCTTGCTAGAAAAACCTCTGAGTTCAAGCAGTGCAACAGCTAAAGCATCTCCCATAACTAATTGAGCAGTGGTACTGGTGGTAGGTGCCAGCTTTGGCGGCTACTATTATTTGCAGCATAAGCCCGGAGCTGAAATTTCTACCGGCCAATTGCTTTCTGCCGAAGTTCAAGTAAACCGTTTGGCTGCAAATGCCTATGGGCAGCTCAAGGCAAATGAAATGGCCCCGGCGGGCAAGGGTGGCGGCGGGAATGTGGCATTTGGGATGGGCGGTGACGCGGCTTCCTCGGCCGTGTCTCCCGAAGCCGGTACGAACGCAAAAATGATTTACCCCGCTCCCGATTATGTCCAGTATGTTTACAGCTATAAAGGCGATGAATTAAACGTCAACGAGCAAACTATGGACGTGCTCCGCAGGGTTAAAGGCATTGGCGGAAACGTTAACGCGGCCCAAATATTAAAACAATTAAATTTAGGCGTGGTTAATCCTAATTCATTTTCTTCCACCAAACTTTCCAGCTTAACGGTAAACGAAGACAGGGACTTCGGCTACAGCATAACCGTAAACATGGACGAAGGCAGCGTGTACATAAACGAAAATTGGCAAAAATGGAATACGCCGGACCGAGCCTGCAGCACAGAGGCATGTTTCCAGGCTAACCGCATGCAGCTTTCGGACATGCCGGCGAACGAAGAGGTTATAACCATTGCCGACCAATTTTTAAAAGACCACGGCATACCAACGGCAGCATATGGCAAGCCCATAGTGCAGGACCAATGGCGGTTGGAGTATGAGCGCGTAAATGACAAGTCCCAAGCTTACATCCCCGACGTGGTTACCGTAATTTACCCCTTAACCATACGTGGCGGAATAGTTTACGATGAAGGCGGCAACCCGAACGGCCTTATGGTCACGGTAAATGTCCGGGTGAAAAAAGTTTCCAATGTCGGCGAAATTACCTCCAACCGATTTGACGCTTCGGGATACGCCACCGAAACCGACGTAGCCCGCTTGCTTAAGCTGGCCGAACAGGGCGGCTGGCGCGGCGGTTATGGTTACCCCATGCCGTTGGCAGAATCGGGTATGCCGACACCTAAAACCGAAACCATAGAATTAGGCACGCCGGAAGTCGCATATGTAAAAATTTGGCAATACCAAAACGGCCAAAATAACGAACTGCTTGTCCCTTCACTGGTATTTCCAATCACTAAAAAACCCACGAGCGGGTATTTCTACCAGAATTCCGTAATTGTCCCACTCATAAAGGAAATTTTAGACCAACAGGCAAACGACACACCGGTCCGGATAATGGATCCGGCCGTATCAACTCCAGCCCAAACAAAGGCATCCCCGGCAGTTGAATCTGCTATAAAAAATTAAGCCGTTTGTAACGCCTTCCGCCAAATCGGAAGGCGTTTTTGTCAGAAAAGACACTTATCTTCGTCTATAATATAATGCACTAGGGCGCGGGTCGCCCAGTGCATGTACAATGTATACGGAGGGTGAATGCTCAACCAGAGGGATGTTGTGGTATTTGATGTTGACGGAACTGTTATTTTTGCCCAAGACATGTACGATAAAGTGTTTAGGGAAGCGTCTGCCAAATTTTTTGGGTCTCGTAGAAGTTTTTGTCTCAGTCGAGATCCTCAAACTAACGCGGAAGACAAGGAATATGTAAAACGCACCGGTAGCCAAAACTTTAAGTTGCGGGCAAAACAGGTAGGGGTACCTGTCAATGTCATAACTGATGAATTGCAGCGGCGGTTTTTTGATTGTTTTGACCGCACCGTAAAGGCTTATTCGGGACCCTACCAGGTTGAATATTTCAACTATGTGGAAGAATTCCTCCAGGGTTTGCACGGTGTTACGCTAGCGCTCTTAAGCACAAGTACTCGGGCATTCCAGTCCAAAGCCCTGGGCCACTTGCTGAAGTATTTTGACCTAAAAATGTCTTATTTTTTGGGTGAGTGTCCCTGTAAGCAGGCGGGATTGGAATGTATTGCCAGTTCGTTGCAGAGTCGGGGATTGTGCCGGTCGCTGACTTATGTCGGAGATGCACCTGCGGACATGTATGCGCTCAAACAGGTCAGGACACCTTTGGTTAAGAAAGTGGCAGTTGGGGTGGCAATGACCCGGTTTGTTAGCGAAGAGGAACTGTTTAAAGCCGGGGCCGATTTGGTCATAGACTGCTATTCGGCACGCAATCTAAGCACCTTCATCAAACATATTGAAGGCTAAGTAGGCATCACACGGGGTAGAGTGATGCCTTTTTCTATGCTCTTATTTAAGCGAACTTTATATTTTTATCTTTTAAATTAATATCTTTAATTGCTTTTATGGGCTAATTTCCGTATACTATATGCACTTTAAGGGGATTTATATATACCCTTGGGGTGTAAGGAGGATTAATGGGGAAATATCGAAATTTGGTTCCCCTCATAGCCCAAATTCCAGCTCTTGAACAGTTAGTAATTCAATCTTGTACATTATCCCCGGAGCTGGAGGAGGAAGCCTCGGAGTGGGACAAAAAATTGTCTACAAGGCTTGAACCTTTCCGACCATCGGAAGTAGAGCCTACCCGAAATAAACGCAGGCCAAGCAAAGAATACTTGGTGCAAAACGCCCAATTAGACTCAGAAGTAAGCAATCACATTACCGCGTTCTATCCAACATTGGCCAGTAAAACGGCACACCGGAACCCTCCGATGCCTGTTGAGGTGGTTGAATTTGGGTTAGGGAACGGGGCTGTATTAACCCATCTCGTGTTAGCCGCCCAGTGGAAATTTCATGTCCGACTGGTTGATTTTAGTTGGCAAGCATGCAGGCACGTTAGTACGTTGTTACAAAAGAGAATGGCCGAACACTGGCTTCAATATTTTCATATTCAGCGTGATGACATTCTCCATTTTTCCAAGGAGCTAATGAATACGGACGTCAAGCTCGTGGTCGCCGTGCGGACGCTTCAGTTTTTAGAAGAAGGAAAAGCAGGTCAGGTCTTGGAAATATGGGGAGAGAAGTTACTCGCTCGTAATGATGGGTTGTCTGCGGTCGTGGTAGTTCATCCCCGGCCACAAGATAATGCGAATATCCATTGGGGGACCACCCGTCCCCATCCCGATGAATTGTTTGAAGATTGTTTATCATTGGGTGCAAATAGGACAATCCGCTCGTTTCGGTATTTGCCTATCCCATACTACCGCCAACGGTATACCATGACCGTGTGGTGGTGACTCAAAGGGGCCAAGTACGCTTGCGCCCCTTCCATTAAATTTTATGAAATTTGTTTCCGATAAAATTAGTTTGTTAAATCAAACCGTCCTGGAGAGTTTTAAGTTAACGCGTGAAAAGGACATAATGAAACGGTTTACTGAAGCCGGCATACTAGCTCTCAAGGCCGATTTTGGGTTTGCTTGGCTAAAGCTGGAAGGGGAGCGGGATTTCCACTTGGCATATAAGTCGCCCTCTACGCCGTATAACCCGCCACCTCCAAGGAAAGGAGGCTTGAATTATAAAGTAAATGCCAGCGAGCGGCCTATATTTACCGTCAAGACCAAAAAAGAGAAAGACCCGCGGTATGACCAGAGCCCCTATGCCAAAAGCTATGTCATTATTCCCGTCAGTTACCAGAAAAAGAACTATGGCAACATAGTTTTGTGCTTTAGGAAAACTAACGCTTTTAGCATCGAAGACAGGGGCTTGTGCGCTTACCTAGGCAACAGTGCAGCTCAAGCCATAACCATAAGCCGTTTGCATGGCGACTTGCGGGAGTTTAAGTATACGCTCGACAAAACCCTCGACTCTATTTTTATTTTTTCACCCTCCGCGTTCCAAATAGTCTATGTCAACCAAGGGGCGAGCCGGCTCACGGGTTATTCCGAGAGCGAGTTGCTAAAAATGCGCATGGACCAAATACCCTACGTCAGCACCTTTGAAGATTTTGAAAAAATGATAGAGCCGCTGCTTACCGGCAGGCGCAGCTCGCTTATTTACGAAACTGAAATTAATACCCAATCGGGGCAGACCTTGCCGGTGGAAATATTTATCCAGTACATTCCTGGCACGGAAGGCGAGGGCAGGTTTTTTGGCATAGCGCGCGACATTAGCGAACGCAAGCAGGCGCAAGAGACTTTGGAGATTGCCTATAAAAATTTGGAAGACCGCATTAAAGAAAGGACGTTCCAGTTAGAACAGCAAAAGCTCCGTGCCGAGAGCGAAAAGGCCCGTTCCGACGCAGTGCTCGAAAGCATGGGCGAAGGCATAATTGTTACCGACCAAGAAGGAAAAATAGTTAAGTTAAACCCGGCTGCCGAAGAGTTGCTGGGATTTTCCGCACAGGAATTGCAAGGTAAAATACTGCACGAAACCCTAACTTTGGAAGATAAGTTTGAAAAGCCCGTTAGCCATGAAAAACGGCCGGTACAATTGGCCATGAATTCGCGTAAGCGCGTAACCGGGCAATATTATTACTACCGGAAAGACCATTCCAAAATTCCGGTAGGCATTACGGTTACCCCGGTAATTAGCGGAAATTACATGAGCGGCGCGGTTGAGCTGTTCCGTGACATTACCCAAGAAATGCAGATTGACAAGGCTAAAACGGAATTTGTCTCTCTCGCCAGCCACCAGCTGCGTACGCCCATGTCGGCCATAAACTGGTACACGGAAGCAGTATTAAAACAGGAAATAGGTAAGTTAAATGCCAAACAAAAAAAATATTTGCAGGAAGTAAGGACGAGTAACCAGCGCATGATAGCCCTGGTCAACGCGCTCTTAAACGCCTCCCGCATAGAATTGGGCACCTTTTCCATAGACCCGGAACCTTTAAACATAGCCGAAGTTGGGGAATCTATAGTCGATGAAATTAAACCAAGCATAAAAGAAAAACACTTGCAGCTCAAGCAAAAGTATTCCTTTACCGGCCTGGTGCTGATGGATTATAAATTACTGAGGATTATTTTACAGAACTTGTTGACCAATGCAATAAAATATACTCCCCACAAAGGCAAGGTGGCTTTGGTTTGCCAGCCGGCCAAACATGAAGGCAGGACAGGCGTGGTTATAAAGGTTTCCGATACCGGTTTTGGCATACCCAAACACCAGGAAAAAAATATATTTTCAAAATTATTCCGCGCCGACAATGTAAAAGCTCGCGATACCGACGGGACCGGATTGGGTTTGTATATAGTAAAGTCGGTGGTCGAATATTTAAAAGGCACCATTTCTTTTAAGACCGCAGAAAACAAAGGTACGACCTTTACCGTATTTTTACCCGTTACGGTAATGTCGAAAAAAGACTCGGTTGCCTCTTAAGTCCTTGGGAAAAAGTAAATTTTGTTATTTTTTACTTCCTAGTCCGTCTAGTAAGGTACAGTAACCATATGAGGCCGGGGAATTGGCTTCATAGAAAGGATCCTTATGGCGACTATAATAAACAATTCGGGCACTCCTACTACCGACGACCGGGGAGGGTTTGGTTCAGGTTTGGCTATTGCCCTTGTGGTCCTGGTGGTTTTGGCACTTTTATTTTTTATTTTTGGCAGGGGTTTAAATAGGTCGAATTCAAATACTGGTACAGAAATAAACGTGCCAGATAAAGTGGATGTGAATGTGAATAAGACACCGTAAATAGTAGGTTTTATAACCACTCTCCTGCCTATAGGCAGGAGAGTGGTTTTTATAATATACTCCATGTATGGTCAAAACTGTTTACGCAACATATAAAAATATCGGGGAAACCCCGCTTGAGGCATTGTCACGGTTAAGGAAACGGAAAAAGTTGGGGCAGGATAGTTTAACGTACGCCGGAAGGTTAGACCCTATGGCGTGTGGGGTACTGCTGGTGTTGTCTGGAAAAGCCATACAGGAAAAATCCCACTATTTAAGCCTGCCTAAAACGTATAAAGCCAAGGTGGTTTTTGGTGTGTCGAGCGATACGGGGGACATGCTTGGCCTGGGACAGTTACGGATGCCTAAGCCTATAAGGGAAGTTGATGTCCGAAAAACATTGCGATCTTTGGTAGGGGAAATAGAATTAGCTTTGCCCCGGTATGCTTCGGTCCCGGTAAACGGCAAGCCGTTGTGGACATTGGCACGGGCGGGGAAACTGCCGCAACTGCCCGTACGTAAGAGTAAACTCTATGCCATTACCTCCATTACAATCAAATATGTATCATCTAAACAATTGCTTGCACGTGCAGAAAGCCGCATAAAAAAAGTGAGGGGAGATTTTAGGCAAGAAAAAATTTTAAAACAGTGGCGCAAACTATTTAAAAATTCAAAGTACCGATTCCAACTTGTCCAATTTACCATACGTTGTTCGTCGGGAACTTATGTCCGAAGCCTAGCCGAAGAATTGGGCAAGAGGCTGGGTACCCCTGCGCTTTTGTACGGCCTTGAGCGCATGCGAGTAGGGAGGTATGGGCTAAATGACTGCCTCTAGGTCTCTTGCCTGGGAATGAGAAAAGGAGTATACTGCTCTAAAATTCTGCAGGAGAGGGAAATGGCATCAGATAGAGCTACATGGGAAGTGCGAATGGTTTCCGCATTTTGGTGCGGATTGGTACTTCTGATATTCATAATCCTAGTTGCCCCGATTATTGCGGGGTACTGGGTTTTGAAAACGGAGCCGTCCTATAAGCAAATGATGCGGCGCATGCCGCCCCACCAGCGGCACCGCTGATGATCAGTGAAAATAGACAATGAGTATCGGGCTTTGCGCAAGCAGAGCCTTTTTTATATAGTATAAATATATTAAAATTTTTTATAGTAGTGAATTTACCGCATATGCGGTAAATTCCCCACAAAGCATATGAAAAGAATTTTTATTGGCATCCCGCTTTCGGAAGAATTACAAAGCGAGGCGGTAAACCTTTCCAAACGGCGTGCCCCTTTAAATTCTTTACGCTGGGTAAAACCGGAATTTTTGCACATTACACTCATCCAACCTTGGCAGAGCAAGGCTATAGAGGATGTGGTAGGGAAACTAAAGCAGATACAGGCCCGTGCTTTTCCGATATTCTTTAACGCCATAAACTATGGGCCAAATCAGCGTGAACCAAGGCTTTTATGGGCAACCGGAAAAACACCCGAGGAAATAATAAATTTATCCCAAAACATAAAAACCAGTTTAAAAGGCCTGGTTGATATCCCGTTCGGCCGAACGGGATATCAACCACGGGAGTTTTTGTTGCATGCTACGTTAGCCAGGGTGCGGGGCGGTCAGGAAAAAAAATTGCCGGACATGGCTATGCCTATAGCGTGGCGCATGCAGGCAAGAGAGTTTGTTTTGTATGAATCTGTACTAAAACCCGAAGGCGCACACTACACACCGCTTGCAAGTTTTGCTCTTACATAATTAAAATACTGACTCCTGTCAAGGCAGTATGCTCTTGACACTCGGGTAAATTTATACGAAAATTCCTCCACGTAGCGCAAGCTACGAAATTTCAGTTGGAGGGTGCGATGAAGACAACTAAAAAAAAGCACCGCCTTGCCGCGGTGCTCGTGATCGGTTTCTTGCTCGGCGGTTATGCCGCCTGGCACTTGTTGGATCTCGGGAATAAAGGTTTCTGGACCGTGGCCATGCTATTGTGGGCAATCGGCGGGGTGGCGGGGTTATTCACCTCTATATTCGTGTATACTGGGTATGAGCCCAGTGTAACCGAACCTACTCTACCACGTGAACCTTTCCCACAAGCGCCACCTAGGCTTACAAGGGATGAAGTCGATAAATATCTGCTTCGGCACGATATCCATACCCAGCGGCTTCATGGCTACCGAATGAGGCAGTAGCCTCGGGGACCTACCGGTATCAAATGAGAGGGGGCAGGAGAAGTTCCTGCCCGTTTTTTTATGCCATTTTGCAGAAATTTTGGGAAAGGAATAGAATGATATTAGCAATTAGACAGGTTTTAGGTGCTAGGTTTTAGGTATTAGGAAAATTAGTTTCATGTTCATCCATCCCGCCAGCGGTGGGACTACAGACTTCGACGGTGAGCTCAGGGCAGTCGCGGACAAGAAGTTAATAGTGCGAAGCGAATGCAATATTCTTGATTCTTAATTCATAATTCTTGATTCTACCCCCCATGTCTGACATACAAAAACTCACCAAAGAAATAATTGCTTTTCGCGACAAACGGGATTGGAAGCAGTTCCATAACCCCAAAGATTTGGCGTTGTCTTTGGTGTTGGAGTCGGCGGAAGTTTTGGAGCATTTCCAATGGAAAAGTCCCGAGGAAATAGCAGCTTACATAAAAACCAATAAGGACGACATAGGCGAAGAGCTTGCCGACACGCTGTATTGGGTACTGCTCATAGCGCACGATTTGCATATAGACATTACCAAGGCTTTTAAGCGCAAAATGGCAAAAAACAACAAGAAATACCCGGTACGGAAAGCAAAAGGCAGGCATGAGAAATATAACAGGCTGCATTAGAATCAAGAATTAAGAATCAAGGCTTAGTAATTAGTAAGGAGTAATAAGTAATTAGAAAATGCAGAAGGACCAGTGGCATCTGTGCTATCCGCCTGCCCGACGAATCCCGCCACCGGCGGGAGAAGTTGGGTGCATCCGTGAATTTAAACTAAAACCTAACACCTAATTCCTAAAACCTAATTTAGTGATTTAGTAGAGTTCTAGGATCTAAAACCTGTTTAGTTGCTAATATGTTGAAACAACGCCTTGCCATATTTGATATAGATGGGACTATTTTCCGCTCGAGCTTGCTTATAGAACTTATAAACGGGCTGGTTGAACACGGGGTTTTTCCCCAAAAAGCCAAACAAGAAATGGAAAAAGAATATTTGGCTTGGCTCGACCGGAAAGGCGAGTACGACGACTATTTGGCTAAAGTTATCCAGATACACTTAAAGTATATCCAGAATAAAAAATATGCCGATGTAAATGCAGTAGCCGAACAGGTGGTAAAATTCATGAAAAATAGGGTTTACCGCTACACGCGCGATTTGCTTAAGAAACTCAAAACCCAAAATTTCCATATTATAACTATTTCCGGCAGCCCTACGTATATAGTCTCCAAGTTTGCCAAGGCTTTCGGGTTTCAGGCTTACTTTGGCAGCGAGTACGAAGTTCAAAACGGCAGGTTCACGGGCAAGGTCCTTAACCTGGAAACTTTTTATAAAAAAGCCCACGTGCTTAATTTATATATAGAAAACAAGAAATTGGAAGTTAACTTTAAAAAGTCACTGGCAGTAGGCGACACCGAAAGCGACGTGGCCATGCTGGAACTGGTGGGTTCGCCCATAGCCTTTAACCCAAACTCCGGTTTGGCGCGAATAGCCAAAGAACGGGGCTGGAAAGTCATAGTGGAACGCAAAGACGTCATATATGAAATAAACCAATTTAATTTTTTACATTCCCATGGAAGCTATAAAAGTAGAAAACTTAAGTAAGAGCTATGGCAGTTTCCAAGCTGTAAAAGGCATAAGCTTTTCGGTGCCTGAAAAGCAGATTTTTGCGCTTATTGGCCCAAACGGCGCAGGCAAGTCCACCACGTTAAAAATGCTGGCCACCTTGCTTATGCCCAGCGGCGGTACGGCGAGCATATATGGCCACAACGTGGTTGAGGATGCGGAAACGGTACGCACACTCATTAGTTATTTGCCCGAAGAGGCCGGCGCTTACAAAAACCTTACAGGACAAGGGTATTTGGAATTTATGGCTGCGGTATATGCTGACGATGCAGCCAGGCAAAAACAAGCGGTAGAATTTGCCCGGGAAGTTACGGGCCTTAAAGACAAATTGAAGGAAAAAATAAAAACCTACAGCAAGGGCATGACCCGGAAGTTGCTTATAGCCAGGACAGTGATGATGCGGCCGAAGCTTGCCATAATGGACGAGCCGACTTCGGGACTCGACATTATTAATGGGCTCGAAGTGCGCCGTATGATACGCAAGCTTAGCCAGGAAGGCATGGCCGTGTTGCTTTCTTCCCATAACATGTTGGAAATAGAATTCCTTTCCGACCGCGTGGGCATACTCTACGGGGGAGTGCTGCACGACGTGGGTACGCCTGAAGAGCTAAAAAGCAAATACCACGGCCGCAACCTGGAAGAAGTGTTCATGAGCGTCATTAA
>CAYOXN010000011.1:0-8750 GCA_964407965.1 uncultured Candidatus Saccharibacteria bacterium | reverse complement strand
CCCGCCTACGGCGTAACTTTAACCTATGAAAAAATTTTTTGTTTTGCTCAAAAAAGAAATACGCGAATTACTTACCCCGCAAATGCTTATTCCGCTGGTGGTTATTATTGTCATGTTCATGTTTATAGGCAAGGTGGTGGGCAAACAGGCGGAAAAAACCGCGGCAGTGCAGCCGGTTTTGGTGGTAGACATGGACAAGACGGAACAGTCGCAAAAACTTATTGCCGGCTTTTCGGCCGTGGGCTTAAAGCCGGAATTGGCCGGTACGGTGAGCGATACGGAAGCGTTGGCCCAAGCCAAGCGGCAAAACATAAAGGCGGTTGCGGTTATTCCCGAAGGTTACGGCAATGCCGTATTGGGCAACGCGCCGGTGAGCGTAAAATTGTATTCGCTCATGAATAATTTTTCTTTGGTCGGCAGCCGTTCAAGCCAAGGTGCGGCGGCGGCACTGGCCCGGGTAAACGAACAGTTAAGTGTGGAATATTTGCAAAAAGCGGCCAGCGGCAAGGACCCGCAAGTTTTAAAGCAGCCGCTGACGATTAACAATTGGGTAGTTATTGGCCAGAGGCAAGCGGAGGTGAATCCCGCTGCGGTTTCTGGAATTATTAGCTCACAAACCACGTTCATACCCATAATTTTGTTTTTGGTCATAACCTTTTCCGCCCAGCTGGTGGCACTTTCTTTGGCCACGGAAAAAGAAAACAAAACTTTGGAAACGCTGCTGACTAGCCCGGTAGGACGGAAAACCATTGTGGCGGCTAAATTAGTCGCTGCCGGGTTAGTGGCCTTGCTTTCCGCAGCCGCGTACTTATTTGGCATGAGCTATTATTTTAAGGGTATGACGGGGCTGGGAGGGGCGCAGGCTGCTGACCCGGCCACGATTATGGCGGTTAAGTCGCTTGGCCTCGCGTTTGGGGTTGGCGATTATGCCATGCTGGGCCTTTCGTTGTTTTTTGGGATATTGGTTGCATTGGCTATTGCTCTGTTACTTGGTTCTTTTGCCGAGGATGCAAAAAGCGTACAGGGTTTGGTTACCCCGCTTATGGTTTTGGTCATGGTGCCGTACTTTTTTACACTACTGCTCGATATGGGCGCGCTTTCAGCTACTGTCCGTTATTTTATATACGCCATCCCGTTTACCCACCCGTTCATGGCCGCGCCGAATTTGCTATTGCATAATTACTCCAGCGTAGGGTTTGGTATACTATATATGGCAATAGTTTTTATATTTTTTGTCATTATAGCCAGCCGAATTTTTGCTTCGGAAAAAATATTGACCATGAAATTAAATTTTAGGCGTAAGTCTGAATAGGAACGTATGAACGAAAAATTACAAGAATATTGGGTACCCATACTCGCGGTGGTGGGGCTGGTTTGTGCGGGGGTATTACATGCGTCCGGCAAAGGCCAAACGGCCAACTCGTTGCTTATGGCCGTATTGGCCGTGGGTACGCTACCGCTTTTGTATGAAATGCTCAGGGATATTTTGAAAGGGCATTTTGGGGTAGACATAATTGCCATTGTTGCCATTGTCACTTCGTTTTTCCTGAAAGAATATTTGGCGGGTACGGTAATTTTACTCATGCTTTCGGGAGGGGAAGCGTTGGAAGCATATGCCCTTTCCCGCGCCAAGCGCGAATTGACGCATTTGCTTTCCCACGCCCCGAGCGTGGCGCATATTAAAGTGGGAGAAACGCTTAAAGACTTGCATGCCCGAGAGGTAAAAATGGGCATGCATTTGGTGGTCAAGCCCGGCGAAACCGTGCCGGCCGACGGCGTCGTGCTTTCGGGCAATTCCGACGTGGACGAAGCTACCATAACTGGCGAACCGTTGCCGGTGCAGAAAGAAAGCGGCAGCTTGGTGTACTCGGGAACCATAAACAAAGACGGGGTGCTGGAAATCCGAGCTTTGAAAAATGCTCACGAAAGCCAGTACGAACGCATTGTGTCGTTGGTTAAAAAAGCCCAAGAGAGCAAAGCTCCGGTGGTAAGGCTGGCAGACCGTTATGCTGTGTGGTTTACCGCGCTGACGTTTGTGTTGGCCGCAGCGGCGTGGTTCATTTCCCACGATCCCATACGCGTCTTGGCCGTGCTGGTAGTGGCTACGCCCTGCCCGCTTATTTTGGCTACGCCCATAGCGGTCATGTCCGGAATTTCCCGTGCGGCGAGCCGGGGCATTATTGTAAAAAACGGCGGGGCGCTGGAACTTTTGGGCGAAGCCAAGAGTTTTGTGTTCGACAAAACCGGCACGCTTACGCTAGGTACGCCCAAAGTTACGGGCGCCAAGGCGTTTGTCGGGCATACCGAAGAGGAAATAATTAGGCTGGCCGCTTCACTCGACCAACTATCGGTACATGTCTTTGCCCGTTCCCTCGTGCAATATGCCGAACATAACCAGCACATAAGCCTCTCGTATCCCGAAGAATTTGAAGAATTGCTGGGCGAGGGCGTGCGCGGTATACTAGACGGCAAGCCGTATGTTTTGGGCAAACTTTCGTTTTTGGAAAAACAGGGCGTAACGGTACCGGCAAATGAACGGGAACTGCATGCCAAAGACCAGGAAAGCGGCGTGTTGGCAGTGTATTTGGCCCAAGGCACCGAGCTTATTGGCTGCATATATTTTGCCGACGCGGTAAGGCCGGAACTAAAAAAAGCCATAACCTCCATGCGGGCGCAAGGCATACAAAAAATGGTTATGCTTACGGGTGACAAGCGCGCGGTTGCGGAAAAAATAGCGGGCGAGGTAGGTATTGCGGATTTGGAAGCGGAATGTTTGCCAGAAACCAAAGTTAAGCGGGTAGAAGTGCTTAAGCAGACGCTGGCTCCGGTAGTCATGGTGGGCGACGGCGTAAACGACGCCCCTGCTTTGGCTGCGGCCAGTGTGGGTATTGCGCTGGGCAGCCATGGCGCCACGGCTGCTTCCGATGCCGGCGATATTGTCATAATGGTCAACACGTTTGAACGCGTAGCCGAAGCCTTGCACATTGGCAAGCGGGTATTGCGCATAGCCAAGGAAAGCATTTTTTTTGGCATAGGCGCGAGTTTGGTGTTAATGGTCTTTGCCGCACTGGGCCACATACCGCCGGTGTTCGGTGCGCTGTTGCAGGAACTTATAGATGTTTTGGTTATTTTTAATGCCCTGCGCGTCTTGTTTGAATTGAGGAAAAAATAATTTTCGCAAAAAGAAAACCCCTCTGCACGGCGGCGAGGGGATAGTGGCATCCTGACGGATGGTTACAGCCAGAGCGCGGGGGCGTCCCCGTTACCAGGCTCCAGCAGATTTTGGGCATTTATAAAAGACATGCCCGCATTGACCGCCATAATGAGGCGGTCTATAACCTTTAGTAGCATCCTAGCCTCCATATTTTTTTACAGCAAATGCTACCAGGCGACCAACTGAACCCGTATTAGAAAAACAGGCCCAGTAATCTCGACTGGTAGTATAGGGTATATATTATACTCTTTTTTTGTCTTTTTGTCAAGACTAGGGACATGCCGAGTATGCTACAATAAATATATTGAATATTAAAACAGATACATGAGTAACAAAACGTTAAGCATAATAATAGTAGTTTTAATTGCGGTATTAGGTGTTATGGTTTGGCAAATAACCCGTCCGCAGAAAGGAAAAGTCGTGGAAGAATCTTCTACCCAATCTGACAGCCAATCTACTGCCAACACAGGCACAAACCCCATTCAGCAGCCTAGCCAATCGCAGCCCACAACTACCCCGGCAAGCGACGCTCCTAACTTTGCGGAAATAAAAGACACGGGTAAACTGCAGGCCCTTACCCTTAAGGAAGGCACGGGCGCTAAGGCAGTGGCCGGCGACGCGGTTGCCGTACATTATACCGGTTGGCTAACCAATGGTACCAAATTTGATTCCAGCGTAGACCGCGGCCAGCCGTTTACGTTCCAGCTGGGCACGGGCAGCGTTATTCCAGGCTGGGACCAAGGTGTGGCCGGCATGAAAATAGGCGAGAAGCGCCGCTTAATTATTCCCGCGGACTTAGGCTATGGGGCGGCGGGTGCAGGCGCTGCCATTCCACCAAATGCCACTTTGGTTTTTGATGTCGAGCTGCTCGGCATACAAGGTAAACAATAATAATTCTATTAACTGAGCCATGGCGGAAATTTACAGTGACCGTCCTTTACCACAAAATGCCGACGAACTCGGGTTATCCGAGGGGTCTTTTGGTGCGGGACAGGCGGAACTTGAGAAAAAAAATTCCGCCCATGCGGGTGGGGAACGGGAAAAAAACAGCAGCGGGTATGTTATATTTGCCACGGAAGCTGAACAGCACAAGGCTTTGGCCCTCATAGGAGAATATCGCCAACATGACGAGGCTTTTTCGTACTTGCGGAACTGGCATGCAGATCCGGTAAGGCCGCACCGGGGATTAACATTGGAATTCAGCAAAACTTCCCAAGATGAGGTTATAAAGCTTAGGGACTTTTTTGCCCGCAACGGCTTGGCTATCGCAGAATATTACAGCTCCCAAGAACAGCCTGCTCCGCACGTGTCTGAAACACCGCTTGTATCCCGCGACAATATAATTGAATTGCCGGCCAAGAAACATGGGAAGATTCCGGAAGCTCCATTAAATAAAGCAGCTTAAGTATGGACATTGAAGCGAGGCTAAAAAGCATAGAGGCCAGAAATACCAAGGTTGAAATGGACAAGGCTTGGGAAACCAGCTGGCAGAGAAAAGTTTGTATTACCGCTTTTACTTATGGCATTGCCTTGGCGTGGCTATTGGTTATAGAGGAGACAAATGCATGGCTCAAAGCGGTAGTCCCTGCAGTTGGCTATGTGCTTTCCACGCTTTCGTTAACATGGTTTCGTTTGCAATGGCAAGATAAAAACTTTTCAAAATTAAAAAATTAACAAAAACAAAATTATGGCTCGAATATTTGAAGATCCGCCCATTGCCAAATATTTATTTGGCAATACCCACACGGCAATTTTTTGGCTGGCAGTAAGATTTTATGTTGGCTGGCAGTGGCTCCATGCCGGTTGGGAAAAACTCCATAGCCCGGTGTGGGTAGGAGACAAAGCCGGGGTTGCCCTGTCAGGGTTTGTACAGGGGGCTTTGGAAAAAACTACGGGAGCGCATCCCGATGTGCAAGGCTGGTATGCAGATTTTTTACAGAATATGGTCTTGCCCCATGCAGCCGCGTGGTCTAAAGCCGTGGCTGTGGGAGAATTTATAATTGGCATATTGCTCATAACCGGAATGTTTGTAGGCATTGCCGCTTTTGTGGGCATGTTCATGAATTTTAATTTCTTGCTTGCCGGCGCCGTGAGCATAAATCCCATTATGATTGTGTTGAGCGTGGGTTTGGTGTTGGCTTGGAAAGTGGCGGGGTATTGGGGCTTTGATAGGTATCTTATGCCACTTCTTGGGACGCCGTGGCAGCCGGGCAAGATGTTTAGGACGTAAAATGCAAAGTGTATTCCGTGAGCAGGTTATTAGTTTCGTGCAGCGGGTGCCGAAAGGGCGGTTGGTCAGTTATGGCCAAGTAGCCGCCGCGTGCGGCCATCCCCGCGCTGCCCGGCAGGTAGGCGGCATTTTAAAGGCGCTGGATCCTGGCACGCGAGTACCCTGGTGGCGGGTGGTAAATAGAAAAGGCGAGTTGAGCATAAAAGGCAACTGGACAGCCACAAAAAAGATGCAAAAAGAATTACTCCTTCGGGAAGGAGTGGTCTTTGTTTCGGAATTTTCGGTAAAACCAAGTTTTTTTGCATTTTAAAGCGTGCCCGTGCAGCGAATATACATAATTTTTGCATTGGCTCGTCTACACATGAGTACATTAAGCACCGAAAGGAGAATACATGTCAGAGGCAGGGGTATTACCTAAAGAAAATGCGGCAGCTTTGGCCGATACCGGCGACCAGCCAAAATGGAAAAAGTGGGCACTCCTTGGCCTGCTCAGTTTGGGTTTGGCCATTATTATTATAGACACGACGCTCCTAAACGTGTCGCTAGCCACTATTATAAAAGATTTGCATACCGACTTGCAGAGCATACAGTGGGTTATAACGGCATATGCGTTGGTGCTTGCGGCCTTCACCATAACCGGGGGGCGGTTGGGCGACTTGTTTGGGCGCAAGCGCATGTTTATGCTAGGTGCGGTTATTTTTGCCGTTGGCAGTTTTTTGGCTTCGGTGTCACACAGTTTGCCCACGCTGCTTTTGGGGGAGTCTATTATAGAAGGGTTTGGTGCCGCACTTATGATGCCGGCGACGGCCAGCTTGGTCGTGGCCAACTTTAAGGGCAAAGAGCGTGCCAATGCTTTTGGAATTTGGGGTGCCGTAGCCGGCGCGTCTTCGGCCATAGGCCCGCTTTTAGGCGGCTATTTGACATCGCATTTTTCTTGGCGCTGGGGTTTTAGGATAAACGTCTTTGTGGGCGCTTTGGTCGTGTTGGGCGCCATGTGGCTCATACGCGAATCCCGCGAATCCCGCAAGCCCGGACTGGATTGGGGCGGCGTTTTGTTTTCATCCACGGGTTTGTTAGCTTTGGTATTTGGCATAATTGAATCTTCTACTTATGGTTGGTGGAAAGCCAAAAGCGCGGTGGAGTATGCCGGCCACCAATTGCCGTTGGGCGGGTTGTCAATAACCCCGGTTGCCATTGCCATAGGGGTTTTGCTACTGCTTGGCTTTTTTTGGTGGGAACGCAGGCGGGAGCGTGTGGGTAAAACCCCGCTGGTGTATTTGGATTTGTTTAAGAACGGCCGGTTTACTTCGGGCTCTTTGGTTATTTTAATACTCACGTTGGGCATGACAGGCTTGGTGTTTGCCCTCCCGGTTTTTTTGCAGGCAGTAAAAAATTTGGACGCGTTCCATACCGGACTGTCCATGCTGCCAATGTCCATAGCCTTGTTTATTGGTGCGCCATTGGCGGGCGCCTTGAGTAAAAAAATCCGCCCGCGTACGCTTATTATGACCGGCTTGTTTTTGGATGTTATTGCCTTGTTTATTATGCGCTGGACATTGAACCCCAATTTAAACGTCTGGCATTTGGTTCCCGGACTCATGCTCTTTGGTTTTGGCATGGGCATGGTCCAGGCGCCTATTTCCAACTTAACGCTTTCGGCCGTGGGAGTCGAACAAGCCGGGGAAGCTTCGGGGGTAAATAACACGCTCAGGCAAGTGGGTTCAACATTGGGTACGGCGGTCATAGGTGCGGCCGTGTTGACTTCGTTGGTTTCCACGCTCGCGCTTGGGATACAGCAAAGTCCGGTTTTGCCGCCGGAAGTTAAGGCGCCGATTGTCCATGCCATTTCCAGCCCAACTTCCAACATAGAATTTGGGGTTGCAAATTTTCCCCCGAATACGCCTCCGTACATAACCGAAGAAATAAACGGTTTGGCTAAGCAGGCTTCAACCCATGCTTCCCAAAATGCATTTGTGTATGCCGCATTGTTTACGGCATTGGCTTTGGTTGCCGCCATGTTTTTGCCGGGCCATGACTCCCATGCCGCGGAGGAGGGTATGCTTGAAGATGTTGAAGACATGGCCCATCCGCGACGCAAGTGGGCAGTGGCAGGCCTCTTGGCGGTTTTAATTATTGCAGGAGGCATTGTGTTGTTGCGGCAAGGCAATAAAACCGCCATTGCTACCGGGGCCCAAGCTCCCGTACTGCCGCCGGGGTCTTTTACAAACGGTAGCCTGCCTTCCCAAGCCACCAGTACGGAAACTGCAAATTCCGAAGTTGCTGCGGCTTCGTCTACCCCGGCAGTAGCCACCACATCGCCCAACGCTGCCACCAGCACCATGCTAACCTATGAACATTTCTCTTTAAACTATTCATTAAGCCTGAGTCCAGGGTGGTCGGAGCGAGAACAAAGCGCCAGCCAGCATGATTACAAAAATAGCCGCGGGCAAATAGTTTCCATAGAAGTGTATGACTATGCCAACCAGGACCTTAAGGGCATAGGGGAGCAGCTTGCGGGCAGCCCTTCGGTGGTTAAAGTGGAACAGGCCACATTTAAGGGTGTCCCGGCTTTGGTGTTTTTGACCGATTCGCACAAAACCGGTTTTACGTTCATATATAAAAATAAATTGTACTACATAATGGCCGATTCGGCGGAATTGGAGCCAATAAAAAACTTGAGTCTGCTATAATATAGAAGCAATGACTTTTTAAAAATGGGCCAAAATGTTATTTTGCAAAAGGCCATAAGTTTAAAACACAAAAAAATGTTCCCATTGCCAAATTACGAAAATTGCGAAATTTGCCGCATTATGAATGAGGCAAAAGACCAAGGCCGTTGGGTTACGGAAAAGGAAATAATAGCTGCCTATAACCGCCAACAGCCTGAACCAATTAATTCTATAGAATAACATGCCAACACAAGCAGTCGCCGTTTTTGGCGGAGGATGCTTCTGGTGTACGGAAGCGGTTTTTCAGCATATCCGCGGCGTGGGAAAAGTTTTGCCCGGGTATGCCGGGGGCAGCGTCAAAAATCCGACATATGAGCAGGTTAGTTCTGGTTTAACCGGGCATGCGGAAGTTATTTATATAGAATACGACCCGCACACCGTAGCATACGAAACTTTACTCGATGTGTTTTTTGCCACGCACGACCCGACTACGTTAAACCGCCAGGGTAACGATGTGGGTACCCAATACCGCTCGGCTATTTTTTATTCGTCGGACGAACAAAAGCAAATGGCCGAAGCATATATAAAAAAGCTTACCCAAGAATTTTCAGAAAAATTATTTGTAGAAGTAGAATTG
>CAYOXN010000010.1:4864-20070 GCA_964407965.1 uncultured Candidatus Saccharibacteria bacterium | reverse complement strand
TTAGGAACCGGTATAAAATTGCTCCGGGTAAGTACCATTTAGAGGTTTCTGACGCCCGCGAAATAGCCAAGTTGTTGCCGGGACAAAAAATTTCGGCAATTGTTTCCGAAGGCACGCTCGGCCCCATATATACGGAATTTCCCAAAACTTCGGAAATAGAACAAAATTTTAAGGATTTACTGGAATTATATACGGGTTGTTTCCAAGAGTTCTCCAAAATACTCTCGGGCAAACAAAGGATAGTCTTGTGCATTCCGGCATACCGAAAAAACCGCGACCAGTACCACATGTTCCCCAGCCTTGACTTTGCCGCGGGTTTAGGATATAATTTGGTGGATATTGTCCCTCAGGCAATTGCTAAAAACCTAAGGTTTTTAAAACTTACCAACCGCAATACGGCAATTTATGATCGCAAAGACCAAATTGTCGCCAGGGAAATAGTTATTTTTGAAAAGAATTAATAATCTAGCGATTAGTGAGTAGCATTTAGCCCTTAGGCTAAGTGCTAAACGCTAAGTGCTAAACGCTAATCTATGGCCCATAAAAAAGCAGGCGGCAGTACTAGTTTAGGCCGCGATTCAGTATCTAAACGCTTAGGTGTTAAAATATTCGGCAATCAAGCGGTCAAAAAAGGCCAAGTGATTGTCCGCCAACACGGCACCAAATATGCCGCAGGCAAAAACGTTAAAGTCGCTGGCGACTCTACGCTGTATGCCATGGCAGACGGCATTGTTAAGTTCCAGAACAAGAAAGTCACCAAATTCCACGGCACTCTCCGCAAGACCCGCATAGTTAACGTGGTTCCCGCGGGAAAATAGCAAAACCTTTTAAATCCTCCCCACCCGGGAGGATTTTTTGTATGTCCGTTTTTGTATGGCCGTCATTAACATTGGAGGCACAAACTATGATTATCCACAACCACAACTTAATACCTTCTAAAGCCACTATTGATTCTCCCCTCCCCCGCGATTCGCATAATAGGCAGGGGGAAGAACATGAGGTATGGGCAAGCCTGCCCAACCAATCGCCCCGTCCTAAAACCCTTTTCCAAACTTTGGGTAAGATAGTTTAAAACGCCGCTTACGAGCGGCGTTTTAAAAATTCGCAATTATTTATTTTTGACCACGGCTTTCATAAATCCGGCAAACAGCGGATGCGGTTTTAATGGCCGGCTTAAAAATTCCGGGTGGAATTGGCTGCCTACAAAAAACGGATGGTCTTTTATTTCCACTATTTCAACCAGCTTGCCGTCGGGAGTGGTACCGGCTATGGTCGAACCTGCCTCTTCTAAGGTTTGGCGGTATTCGTTGTTAAATTCATATCGGTGGCGGTGCCGTTCATTTATTTTGGCAGAGCCGGTTTTCTTTATCCATCCTCCGGCCGCGTATGCCGCTTCCGTATGGGTCCCTCGTTTAATGACACAGTCCCAACCTCCCAGCCGCATTGTAGCCCCATACTCACGGTTTAAGAGCTTCTTTTCCTGGTCGGGCATTATGTGGATAACCGCATGAGGGGTTTTAGCGTCCACTTCCGTAGTATTGGCATTTTTTAGTTTGGCCACATTGCGGGCAAATTCTATGGTCGCCATTTGCATGCCGTAGCAAAGCCCCAGGTATGGGATATTCTGGGTGCGGGCATACTGGATGGTCTGGATCATGCCTTCGGTACCGCGGCTTCCAAACCCACCCGGCACTACAATCCCGTCGTAGCCTTCCAAAACCGCTTTGGCACCGTCCTTCTCAATTTTGGTTGCGTCTATCCAATGCAATACAGGCTTTACTTTATGCGCCCAGGCCGCGTGCTTAATGGACTCAATAACCGAAACATACGAATCGGAAAGCTGGAATTTACCCACGCCAAAATACTTGCCCACTACGGCAATATGCGCTTCTTTTTTTACGCCATTAATAGTCGACACAAGCTTGCGCCACTCTTTCAAGTCCTGTTTCTTTGCCGGCAAACTTAATTTTTCCAAAATAAGTTCCCCAGCTTTTTGTTTTTCCAAAACAACCGGAACCTCGTAAATACTTGAAACATCGGGATTAGAAAGGACAGCTTTGCGGTCCACATTGCAGAACAAAGCCACGCGCTCCTTGCGGCGGTCGTCTATGGGCACTTCGGAACGACCGACTATAATGTCCGGTTCTATGCCCATGGAGTTCAGCATGCGCACCGACTGTTGCACAGGCTTGGATTTCATTTCACCCAAATACGAAGGTATGGGCAAATACGCCACATGTATGTGGAGTATGTCTTCGGGGTTCCGAAGGGTCATTATGCGGGTGGCTTCAAAAAATATTGCGTTTTGGTATTCACCTACAGTTCCGCCCAGTTCTACAATGCAAATGTCATACCCTTTTCCGGCCAGCTGCCAACGGCGGATTATTTCATCGGTCACATGGGGTATGGCTTCCACATCTTCGCCATCGTATTCAAACGCCCGTTCTTTCCGGAGCACTTCGGCATATATTTGCCCGGTGGTAACGTAATTTGCTTTGCGGATAGGCTGGTCTATAAACCTTTCATAGTGGCCCAAGTCCTGGTCGGTTTCTATGCCGTCAACGGTAACAAACACTTCACCATGCTCTTGCGGGCGAATAGTACCGGCGTCTTGGTTTAAGTACATATCCACCTTAACCGGGCTAACCGTATAGCCTTTAGACTTTAAAATAGCGGATATGGACGCGGAGGTAATCCCCTTCCCAATCCCCGAAATAACCCCTCCCGAGACAAAAATAAATTTGGTATTGCGCTTTTTGTTTTTGGCTTTGCTTTTTGGTCGCTTCGGCATGGGTGTAATTGAAAATTATTAATATATAAATTTGAAAGTCCCAGCTATTTGCAACAATAATTTTTTAGCGTCGTCTGTCAGACGCCCATCTTGTGCAACGTAGTAAATAAACACCTTATTATCTTTGGAAAAAAGTATATATGCTTGTCCTCCCCCTTCTCCTTCTAAAATTTGGAGTACAGCGGGCTGGCCAGCAACTTTTATGTTTTCTTGTCTAAAATCTACACCTATCTCGCTAGTTTGGTTAATTTTTTCAGCAATTTCTTGGGTTAAAAACTTTTCTTCTAATTTTTTTCCCTCAGAGGAGGCCAGGGCTGTTTTTTGCATCCACTCGTCCAGGGAAAGCTTTGCCTCTTTCTGCTTAACAGCAAACCCGTAAACAGGTTCAAAAAAATTATTAGAATAAGAACGCATTATTACCAAATCCTCATTACTTCTAATATTTGCAATTTCCTTAGGATATCTGAATTCGAAACCATATTTTTTATTGGAGTAAACAATCCACCCTGACATTACCGATTCGCTTATTGGCTTATTAACATATTCGCTCACCGCATGTTCGGGTAAAGCAGCCTCAGTGGCTATGTACAAACTGTCGCGCTGCCATTGGTCTATGCGCACTAAAATAAGCACGCCAAAAAGGGTGCCGAAAAGCGCTATAAAGAATATATAGAGAATATCTTTTCGGGGTAAATTGGGGGAAGCTAGTTCGTACATTTCGGAAATTAAGTTGTAAGCTGACGCTGGCTATTTCTTTAAGTCAAGCGGAGCTGGGGGCGCAACAAGCTGCTCGTCCTGGTTCATGGCCCGGTTTATGTAACTGACAAGCAACATGGCGGTTATGGAAGCTATAAAAGTTATAACGAAAATATGGATATAATTTTTTGTTTGTGGGGAGAAATGAGGGGATGATTTTGACATTTGTTTAAATTATTTTTTTAAAATTTATTTAAGCTTACTTTTAGTGTTTGTTTTACTTTTCACCTCCTTGGACGTCCAGTTTTACTTTTGCCTGCACGGTCCCTAATTTAATTATTACTTCATGTATACCCAGCGACCGTATGGCCGCAGGCATCTGCACTTGTTGTTTGGTCAATTGGGTGCCCAGTTTGGCATTTATGGCATCGGCCACGTCTTTTTCATGGACTCCGCCAAATACTTGGCCTTGGGGACCCACTTTTACGGTTAGGCTAAACTGCTTTTGCTCCAAAGCTTTTTTTATTTCTTGTAATTTGTCCGCTTCCCGTTGCTTTTTGGCTTGGGCTTCCCTCTCTTCTTTGGCAACTGTGGCCTGGAGTTCCGGTGTAGCCGGTTGGGCCAAGCCTTTGGCTATTAAAAAGTTTTTGGCATAGCCGTCGCTCACTTCGGCTATCTGCCCCTTCTTTCCCCCACCCGGCACATCTTTCAAGTAAATAATTTTCATAGCGCTCCGAATTACAAATATTTCAGGATTTGTCGGTTAAAAACAAAAAATCTCCCCTTAAGGAGAGTTTGCTCGGCTTTTACCGAGGCTCTTTATTATTATAGCTTGGCAAGCGGGATTTTCCACAATTGGCTAAATTTTCAAATATTTTCTTATGGCTAAAAGCGTGGAAAAAAGGGACAAAACCAACGAAACCACAAAAAGCATGAGGACCAAGTACCAATAGTTAAAAATGTTCATATTAAATACGGTAACTTCAGGATTTACAAAAATAGCTATGCGGGGCAGAAGCCTGGAAAACACAGGGAGAAACAAAGTAGCGGTTATGACCGTGGCAAATAAGCTATATAAAATAGTTTCGGTTAAAAACGGTGCCCGAATATACCAATTTGTGGCGCCCACCAAACGCATAATTTCCACCTCTTCCCTCCGGTTGTAGATGGTTAACGTAATGGTATTGTAAATTACCAAAATGGCTATAAGCGAGAACACGCCCACTAAGGCCAAGCCTAGGGTAATAATAAAATTCAAAATCCTGCCAAGCCGTTCAATAATTACCCGGTTATCTTCAAAATTTACTTTGGAAATGAAGTTCTTGTATTTTTCCGCTTTGAGCAATTCCGCTATGGCCGGATAATCATCCAAGTTTTTGGCTTTTATGTTTAACGTCGCAGGCAGCGGGTTTTCATTTAGTTCATTTAAGGACGCCAAAATGGTCGGGTCGTTCTTATGTTTTTCCCTAAAGTCGTTAAACGCCTTTTCAGCGGACGTATATTCAACCGATTTTACCCGAGCATCGCTTTCCAATTCAGACTTTATAGTTGAAATCTGGTTTTCAGCCAAGCCAATTTTAAAATATGCGCTGACATCTACGGTGCTTTGGATGGTTTTAAGGCTATAGCTGGTTATGCCAAACATTAAAAACAACACTGAAAAAATAACCAGCGTAATGGTCATGACCATAGTGGCTGCGGCAGACAGCCAAATATTACGCCAAAAATTTACAAAGCCGGTTTTAATTGTCCGAAAAAACCCTATTGAATCCATGTTTTTGTGTCCCCTAAAAGCTACCTACTTCCTACTAAATGCTTTTAAAGTTTATAATGCCCTTTTTCCTGCTGGTGGGTAATGTGCCCGTTTTCTATGGTAATAACCCGTTTTTGTATGCGGTTAACTATATCGGCGGCATGGGTTGCCAGCATGACCGTAGTACCCAGGGAATTTATTTTGAGTAGCAAATCTATAATTTCCTTGGCATTCACTTCGTCCAAATTTCCGGTGGGTTCGTCTGCCAACAAAAGTACGGGCCTATGGGCCATGCTCCTGGCTATGGCTACTCGCTGCTTCTCGCCGCCCGACATTTCATCGGGAAAATTGTTCCGTTTATGCAGCAAGCCCACCAACTCCAATATTTTTGGAACGTCTTTATATATTTTTTCCTTGTTATGGCCGCATACTTCCATGGCAAAGGCGACATTTTCAAATGCGGTACGCTTGGGTAGCAACTTCATGTCTTGGAACACCATGCCTATTTTCCGGCGTAAGTACGGCAGTTCAGATTTTTTTACGCTTGAAATGTCTATGTCATCTATTAAAATTTTGCCGCCATCTACCTGTTCCTCGCCAATTATCAGTTTAAGTAAGGTAGATTTTCCAGCACCCGACATGCCCACGAGCGAAATAAATTCACCGTGGCGAATTTCCAAATCCACAGCGTCGAGCGCTTTGGTTCTGTTGTAGTGCTTGGTGACTTTTTCAAATCTGATCATGTATTCAGTATACCAAATATTTTATTTCGATGCACTTTGTTCCAAGTATTTTTCAACAAAATCATCCAACTCGCCATTTAAGACCGAATCGGGGTCAGAAGTTTCAAAATTTGTCCTGTGGTCTTTGACCATTTTGTACGGATGCAGCACGTAGCTGCGGATTTGGTTGCCCCATTCGGCAGACTTAAATTCACCCCTCAATTCCTGTTTTTCCTTTTGCAATTTTTCTTCTTCCAGGGCTTTAAGTTTGGCCATTAAAATCTTCATGGCCAATTCCCTATTTTGGTGCTGACTGCGTTCATTTTGGATGCTTACCCGAAGTCCGGTAGGAATGTGGGTTATGCGGATTGCCGAGTACGTGGTGTTAACCGACTGTCCGCCATGGCCGGACGACGTATTGGCTTCTATTTTTAAGTCTTTCGGGTCTATGGCAAACTCCTCTTTGGTTTCCAAAATGGGCAGCAACTCCAAAAGCACAAACGAAGTTTCCCGGGTATGGGCGGGATTGAAGGGTGAAAGCCTAACAAGCCGGTGTACCCCAGCCTCACTTTTAAACAACCCATAGGCATACGGGCCATGCACTTCCACTACGGCGGACTTTACCCCGCCCTGTTCACCGCGTGACATTTCCAAAACTTCCGTGACAAAACCTTTGCGTTCAGCGTAGCGCAAAAACATCCTAAGGAGCATTTCGGCCCAGTCTTGCGCGTCCACTCCCCCGGCGCCGGCATGGATGGAAAAAATAGCATTATGGTCATCGTACTTTTTGGAAAGCAAAGCTACAAACCTGTTTTTCCGGTATTGTGTTTCCAAATCTTCCACTTGCTTGGAAACATATGAAATGTCTACCTGACTGGCGGCAGGGCCTTGGGTGTGTGCCAATTCAAGCATAGAGAGAGTGTTTGACTCAAGCTGCGCCCAAAAATCGTAAAACTTTTTAAGCTGGTTATATTCCTGGCTGGTTTTTTGTGCCTGTTCCTGATTATCCCAAAAACCCGGTTGCTGCATGGCATCTTCCAATTCTAAAATGCGCTGTTCCTTTTGGGACAACTGCAAATGGTTTTTAAGCTCAGCAATTTCTGCTGACAATTTTTCAAGCCGTTTTATTAAATCGTTCATACTTGGGTATTATGGCAAATAATACGGTGATTGCCAAAAGCACCATATTATACACTATTTTACAAAAAAATCAAGAGCCTTAGAGTATACAAAAAAATATAAAGCATAGTTATACTTACCCTGACAGTCCACACTGTCACAACAACTTCCCGGAGGGGACATGACATGAAAACTATCTTGACAATTACTGGGATGGGCATACTGTACTGGATACTTTACTGGCTGGACCACCGATACCATTTAGTGTGGAATCCAGAACAATTTCAGGGGATGGCCCTCACGGGAAATCCGTATGCCATAGCCCGGTACTCACAAGACTATGGATCGTTAATTGTCTACTTACTCGTTTCGGGATTCCCTTTTCTATTCTGGGAACTCATTCGCCCCCAAGGCAAATAAAACCGAGAAGATAGGTATAGGCATTCCAGGACACTTCGGTGTCCGTTTTTTTATCCTCACCTGCCACCCTTACCGTTTTCATATATTTTTTTCACATATGTGAAAAAATTATATGAAATGATTCTCGTACACATTAAAATAATTTTCACATTGCATTTCTTAGCATTTTTTCACATATGTGAAAAAATGCTAAGAAATTGAAAGTATAAATAAAAACCGGTGGGAGATCCGCTTCCCCACCGGTGTGGCTAATCGTTCATGGTTTCGGAAAGCAAGCGCTTTGCGAATTGGAACCTTTTTTCGTTCCAGTGCGGGCGCAGCTGCTTTCTAATAAAACTAATTATTTCCTCCCTTCTGTACTCGTCCGCACGGCCGAGTGGCAAGAGCAGGCTTATTCCCCAACTGGTCAGTATCCCGCACATTTCCGAAGTCTCTTTACAACAGCTTCTGGCATAAGCTTGCAGAGACTCCAAAAGTTCATCGGGCATCCTGACCTTTTTATAAATACGAATCTCTTGGGAAGGCACGGGTTCCGGAAAACAAAACCGCTTTTCCGTACGCAACGCTTGCAGTGTCACTGACCAAAGCAAGCGAAGCCGTGCCTCTAACCCGTCGAGTGATGGGAATAAGTCAGCAAGTTCCTGGACTTCGCTCTCGCTTATTTTTGCATAGAGCGAATGGGTGTACTTGTGCCTATCCGAAGATGCGTTCATCACATCTGGAGATAGCCAAAGCCCACATAGTATACTAAAAAACAGCCCCATTGAAAAGGGCTGGGAAATACAAGAATCATGAATTAAGAATCAAGATGGGCTGCAATCCTTAATCCTTGATCTTTTATCCTTAAACATTACCACCAATTTCTAATTTCTAATTCCTAATTTCTAATCAAATCCCAATGACTAAATACCTAATTACTGACTTCTGAATTTTTGCAGCTACTGACCGCTTTCCACTGATCACTAGTTTAGTTTTTCCTAAAACCTAACACCTAATACCTAAAACCTAACTCTGTGGCAACAAGTCTTTAAGGGCTATGCGGCGGACTAACTCCCATACTTTATTGTGAATTATTTCCACGGGGAGGAGCTTGCCCTGCTCGACGCATTCCACAAGCTTGGTGTTCGGGAACAGGCGGGCTATTTCCATAAAAACTTTTTCCGCGTTCTTTAGGTGGTTAATGTCTGCCTCATGCAGGTCCCGTTTTTTACCACCCACATATTTGCGGACATCTTCGCTTTTTTTGTCCACTAATTCCTGGGCAACGGCAGCAGGGACGTTTAAAATAATATTTAAATCCGGTTTGGGGATATTAAAAACCGTGTATTCCAAATTATCGAGCCATTTAAAAAACTTGAGGCGTTCTATTTCGTCGCCTATTTTTCCACCCTGGTGGCCCGCATTGGCCGTGACATACCTATTTGATACAACTATTTTGCCTTCACTGAGCCATTGGCGGATTTTAAAACTGGCGTCAAAGCGGTCTACCGCGTAAAAAATAGAGGCGGCTTGCGGAGTTACCTGGCCATATTTGCCGTTTAAGTACTCTTCCACGAGACCCGCGGACTTGCTGCCATATTGCGGGAAACTTGCGGTCTCCACTTTGTACCCACTTGCAACCAACTCCTCAACTAACAATTTGGTTTGGGTGGCTTTGCCGCTGCCGTCATTGCCGTCAAGCACGATAAGCTTGCCGGGTTTAATGGGAGCTTTAGTTTTTTTGGTAAAAAGGGGCATACGTGGCTATAGAGAAATAAATTGGTTTGAATAGGGGGAAATTAATGCAAACTGATTATTTCAAAGATTTAACAATTACGTCTACTTTATCATAAAGTTCTTCCAATGTCCCGGTATTTTCTATTTTAAAATCCGACTGGGCGCCCAAAGCCGGAATGCCAACCTCAGTAGGTTCTTGTTCTTGCTGCCTAAATTGCTCTAGGGTTTGCCGGGCATCGTCGGCTTTTTCTTGCCGTTTCAAAAAACGCTGGTAACGCAATTCTTCGGGAGCGGTTATGTAAATGGTTTTTGCGCCCAATTCTTTTACATTGGTCAATTCATCCTGGAACCGAAAACCGTTTATGACAACAAAGTCTTTTTGAGATTCCTTTACCCGCTTGCGAAGTCCGGGATTTAACGTGCCCTCGCCAAACACCCGCCGCAGCGCCATGCCCAAGTCTATTTCATTGCGGCGCGAAATGGGCATGTCTAAAAGGCGCAATATGTCGTCGAGTATGTGGCTATGGCGCACATGGAAAGCCCCGTATTTGTTTACCAAATACTCGGCAACCGTGTCTTTCCCGCCCAATTTTTCGCCCGTAAGGGCCACAATTAAAGCCATAATACCCAAATTATAGCAGCAATGGGCCAAGTAAGCCATGGATTTTCCTAAACGCTACTTACTAACCGCTAAACGCTATAAGCGTACTTTTGACGCTCACTTAAGCGTTTAGTATTATGTAGGTATGGATACAAATAAGGATTTAGATTTACTTTACGAATTGGGCACCTTGCGCTTCATTCCCCGCGCCTGGAAGCAAATGCTAGGCGGCAACTTTGCCAACCTTGCCGAGCACCATTTTCGGGTTGCCTGGACAGCCATGATACTGGCTAAAATGGAAGGCCAAGGCGACACGGGCAAAATAGTTAAAATGGCCCTTGTGCATGACCTGGCAGAAAGCCGGACCGGTGACGCACACTATATGTCCCGGTTATATGTCGAACGGAATGAAGCAGCAGCTATTCATGATACCTTGCAAGGCACTAGCTTGGAAAAAGAAATGCTTGAACTTTGGGAAGAATACGAAAAACTGGAAAGCATAGAAGCCAAATTGGTTAAAGATGCCGACTGGTTAGACGTGGATTTGGAACTGCGCGAACAGGCCATGAACGGCAACCAACTGGAAGAACATTTTAAAATCCACCGGGCCGAAGCCATGCTCCCCCGCCTTAAAACCGAGTCAGGCAAAAAAATGTTTGAGCAAATTTTAAAAAGCAACCCCCACAACTGGCACGTAAACGGTAAAAACCGTATAACCAGCGGCGACTGGAAAAAGGAAGAAGGTGTTTAATTGTAATATTTGTTTAAATGTTAAGATGTTAAAATGATAATATATCCCTAAATTTTACATAATTTTATTTACTACCCATGCCTCATTCTTACGAAATTGAAATAAAATCCCTCCTTGGCAGCAAAGAAAAAGCCGACCAGCTTGTTGCCGACATGCAAGCTAAAGACCCAGGACTTACCGAAGTTGGCAGCCACAAACAGCTAAACCATTATTTTATTGGCGGGAACCTGCAGACTTTTCTGTCCGCAGCCGTTTGGCTGACGGCAAAGTTATATTGGTAGTCAAGGCTTCGGTAGACGACACTACCAGCTCCAACGGTACGGCACGGCTTGAGTGGGAAGCGCAGCTCTTTCCCCCCACTCCCCTGGAGGGAGAGAGTAAGGGGGCTGCAAACCAATTAGACTGGATAGATAATTTAATTCTTTCCGCAGGCTTCACTTACCAGGCCAAATGGTCGCGGGAGCGCCAAGAATACATTTACCACCCGGGCGGTAGGGAAATTGCCGTCAGCGTGGACAAAAACGCCGGATACGGTTATTTGTCCGAATTTGAAGTGGTTGTGAATGACGAATCCAAGGCAGACGAGGTTAAAAGTTTTATCCGCGAAACCATGCAGGCCCTAGGGCTTGAAGAACTGCCCCAAGACCGCCTCGCCCGCATGTTCGACTATTACAACAAAAATTGGCAAGACTACTACGGCACAGAAAAAATATTCAACATAGAATAAGGTAATGTATTGATTTTTAGATTTATTGATTTTAAATATTTAGTAAAGCGCCTATACCCTTGTCCTCTATTTTAAAAACTCAAAAGTTTGTAAAGGAACAATTTAAAAAGTTCCCGCACTTTAGTTTTAATGACGGCCGTATAATGTACGCGCACAGTCTGCGGGTAAAAAACTTAGCGTTAAAAATAGCCCGAGGCACAAAAGCAAACAAGACATTGGTTGCTATAGCTGCATTGCTGCATGACATAGGAAAAACTAAGAAAGCAAACCTGGAAGAGTTGCATTACAATCACGAAGACTTCAACCTAACCCAAGCTACCCCGCTCATAGAAAGCCTGCCGCTGACTAAACGTGATAAAAAGAAGCTCGAATCGTTAATTTCTTTTTCTAAAAAAAGTTTTGAACTTAAAATTCTTAAAGACGCAGACACCCTGGCTTTATACGAGGACAAAAAGCTTTATACCCTATATATAAAATGGGCAGTAAAAGAAAAGTTGTGGTCATCTATAACGAGGAAAGTTGAAAAATATAACAAACTATACTTCCCCATTAGCAAAAAAATAGGCAGACCAAAACTTAAGCGAATGATAAAAATGTGGAATGCTTATTTGGCTAAAGCACCCCCAAATATGCGCGACTTGTCCGTTTTTCTTAAATCTTAAAACTTTAATCTTACAACTACTATGGAAACCAAGCATCCGGAATATCAATATTTAAATTTGCTCCGAGAAATTAAAGAAACCGGTTTTCGCAAGGTGGACAAGGACACGGGCGACGCTTCGTATAGCGTTTTTGGCAAGCAAATCCGCTTTAATTTGGCCGACGGCTTTCCCTTGCTTACCACCAAAAAAGTGTATTGGAAAGGCGTCTTGCAAGAGCTGTATTGGTTTATGTCCGGGCAGTCCAACATAAAATACCTGGTCGACAACGGCGTGCATATTTGGGACGACTACCCGTACAAAATTTACAAGAAAAAAATGGAAGACGGCAAGGAGCCTGAGCTGTCCAAAGAAGATTTTATTGCTAAAATTGCTGCGGATGCGGACTTTGCCAAAACCCACGGCGAACTGCCGCGCATATACGGCGAACTTTGGCGCCGCTGGCCCACGCGCACCCCGGGCCGCACCATAGACCAATTGGCTTGGGCGGTTAAAGAAATAATGCAAGACCCCAACGCCCATAACTGCATTGTTAATTCCTGGAACCCGGAATATTTGTACACCATGGCCACGTACGAAGACGCCTGCCGCTTCCCCATTTGCCACAACATGTACCAAATAAACCAAATTGGCGGCAAACTCTCGCTCCAGCTCTACCAACGGAGCGCTGACATATTTTTAGGCGTGCCGTTTAACATAGCCTCCTATGCGCTCTTGGCCCTTATACTGGCCAAGGTTACGGGTTACGAACCCGGCGAATTTGTACACACGTTTGGCGATGTCCACATTTACGAAAACCATATGGACCAAGTTACGGAACAACTTTCCCGCGAACCCAAGGCTTTACCGACCATAAAGTTCAACCATGAGTTTAAAACTATAGACGAGTTTAAACCCGAATATGTTGAACTGGTAGGTTACGACCCGCACCCGGCCTTAAAAGCCGAACTCTCCGTGTCCGGCGGCTTCTTTGACACCAAAAAGCCTAACGCCAATTAAGCCGCTTATGAAAAAAGTTTATTTGGCGTGTTCATTAACCCATGCCCCGGAAAACTTTACGGAAAAAATTAGCTGGCTAAAAACCGAATTAAAAAAACATTTTACACTTTTGGAATTCTACGGGCTTACTGCCGGCGAGCCTAAGGATATTTACGAACACGACGTTAAAAGCGTAAAAAACTGCGACGTACTTTTGGCAGAAGTCTCTAACCCGGCCTTGGGCGTGGGTTTTGAAATAGCTGCCGGGCTTTATAACCACAAACCCGTATTTGCCTGTGCCCACGCTTCCGCAACGGTTTCGCGGCTCATACTCGGCATCCAGCACCCCAACTTTACCTTTTTTAGGTACAACGACATTTCGGAAATAATCCAATACTTAACTACGCATACATAACATATGACCATTTACGTCAGCCACAGCAGACACGCGGATTTTAATTTCGAAAAAGACCTGTATGCACCCCTGGAACTTTCTAACCTCGCCACGTTTATTCTGCCGCACAAAACCAGCGAACACATAAACAGCAAAGAGCTTTTTGAGAAGCATGGTTGCAATATGGTTTTAGCGGAATGCTCCTTCCCTGCCACCGGACAAGGCATGGAATTGGGTTGGGCAAACATGCTTAACATTCCTATTATTTGCGCGTATAGAACAGGCAGCGACGTTTCCACATCGGCAAAACTTATTAGCCAATACCACATAGAGTATAAAAATCCCGAAGACTTAATTAGCCAGTTAGCATCTTTTTTAAACAGCCATGACACCACGCATTAGCGCCGTAGCGGCCATTTCCAAAAACCGGGTTTTGGGCAAAGACAACGGGCTTATTTGGGCTATTCCGGAAGACCTAAAACGCTTTAAGCAACTGACTACTGGGCACTCGGTTATAATGGGCAGGAAGACCTATGAGTCCATAGGTAAGCCGCTCCCCAACCGGACGAATATTATAATTACCCGCGACCAAAAATTTACGGCCGAAGGTTGCATTGTCGTCCATTCAATTGACGAGGCCTTACAAAAAGCAAACAGCGATAAAGAGATATTTGTAATTGGCGGCGGGCAAATTTATAAAGAAATGTTGCCCAAAACCGACCGGCTGTATTTGACGGTTATAGACCAAGAAGCCGAAGGCGACACGTATTTTCCCACATATGATGAATTTACCAAAGTCATAGAAGACACCCCTGGCAGCTACGGAAACCTAAACTACCGTTACTTGGTTTTAGAAAAGTAACCCCAATAAAATCGGGGTTATTACTGTGTCATGCTGAATTTATTTCAGCATGACACAGTTTTTAAATAGGTCCTGAAACAAGTTCAGGACGACAACTATTGGGGCAACTTTAAACTAAAATATAAAACTTACGGGATAAAATTGGTATATTGGCCTTACTGCATAAAACCACCCTCCTATACGGAATGGGTGGTTATTCAAATTTCACCATATATCTTCGCCCGTATCTGAGCCTGTAGGTATGGGAGGAGGTAAATCGTCATCTTCCCCTCTAAAATGGGTGTTCAAATCGGGTTTTGTACTTAAGATTGGTTGTGCATTCGGTTGGAAAGCAAGGTTTTCAACCAACTTGTTATTTAAAACATCAATATAACCTTTAATAAAACGGTTTGGTATCCTTGAGCGTTCTCGTCCATGTTCTGTGTCAAAAAATATCTCGGTAATTTGTGATCTATATAACCCAAACGGTATTTCAATTAACACGACGTACTTTGCGTCTTTATGCGGCCAGTGGTTTACTTGCCCAAGGATAGCATTGCTATTTTCTTCATCAGTCTTTTCAGAACTGCTTAGGGGAATGGCCATTTCAGTTAAACCATAAGCAATATTACCTGTAATCCCTTTTTGTAAAATGTTGTCAGCCTGTTCTTTTGTTAATGCCCCATGACCCCAAACTACGTGATTTGCCAATAATATTTTGCGTTCTATTTCCCTTAAGAGATTAGTCTGTAATTCAGAGCTATATTCCGTCATAAGTATAAATATTCCTTTAAACTACCGGTAATCCGCCGCGCCAATGCCTTTCATTTTAATACCCTTGCTTACCTCACGGGAAAGTTTGGAAGCCAACGGGCTTTTTTGGCCGGCGTATTTGTTGTTCTTCTTTTTAACGTATGGCACTTCTGCCGGAGAAGAAAGTTCTTCAAACGTAAACGCACAAATGCGCATGTTGGGATACAAAGCCACCGGCATAACGCCCAAGTTGCCAAGTTCCAACGTGGGTTTGCCGTCCCAGCC
>CAYOXN010000010.1:0-4789 GCA_964407965.1 uncultured Candidatus Saccharibacteria bacterium | reverse complement strand
ATAATCCCCAACCTGCCCAAACTGCTCCGGCCTTCCACTTTGCCAATTATGTCGTTTGCCAACGTTAAATTTTCTACAGTGGTAACCAAAGCAAAATCGCCCGGTTGCATTATAAACGGCTCGCCATTTTTTATGACAATTTCCTTCATGAGCTCATTGGTGTCTATGGACCCTTTCAGGTCAATGAACGGGTAACTTGAATGCTTAAACACCCGAAAGTGGCTGCCCAAGTGCAAGTCTATGGAGCAGGAGCCCAGTTGTTCTTTATAGTTTGGTTTAGGGGTTATTTTTATCCTACCTGAGGCTATAGCTTTTTTTATGTCCCTGTCAGAAAGTATCATGGGGATTATCCTTTATCTTTAATCTTTTATCCTTTACTAACTCCTGTAGCCACCGGAGTGTATGAGGATTATATATAAATTATGATATATTGTACCTTATTTTTCCACAATTGACAAAAATTGCACTAAACTATACACTATTTAAAAGTATGAACATAACAGCTTCCAAACTTACTAAGTCCATCAAGGCCGGCATGAAGCCGGAATTTTTCCTTGTGGCCTAAGTGAAGCGTTAAAGCATTTTAAACCTTCTCCCCGCCGCAAGGCAGGGGTTTTTTGTATCTTGCGAATTTAGGGAAAAATATTTCCCCAAACTCGGAGGCTGCAATGTTTGCTCGAGTTGTAATGGATCAAAACGGCCATTTTGCCTATACACAAGATGGCGGTCAACATCAAGTAACTGTCCTGTCAACAATTAAAAACGGGCAAATGAAAATAGCCCATTTTAATTTGGAAGGGTCTACGTACACCGTACAGGTGGGGGTTGAAAAGCCTTTGTGGATACCGGGCAGATGCTCTGTTATAGAAGAATTTAGGAAAAAAGCCAAAGGAGGTGATGCATAACGTAAGGACTATCAACAGTCCTGGGAATATTTGAGCCGGGTCGCTCTATCGGAAAAACCCGAAGCCCAAAGTTCCCAGGGCTGTTTTTTTATGTTAACAAAAAATTGGAATTGTAGGGGCAGGCTTGCTTGTCCGCCGTAGCTTTAAGCGAAGGTGGAAGCCGCCCTTTTAAAAAAAATTTTGATAGCCATACATAATTTTAAAAAATTCGGGCGCGTAAACGCTGCCCCTACATAAAACTTTAAACTTACTAAATTTGACACCCCCTCTCTCCCTTGCTATCATAATAGAAAGACATGAAAACCACCTATTCCAGCATAATAAGCATTATTATTACTCCCGAGCCTTTCGCTGGTGGTTTGGTTTAGTTTACACTTCCAAAACCCCTGCCGAAAGGCAGGGGTTTTTAATTTGCGTCTGGAAAATTGCACACTGTTACAATGTCCAATTTTCCAGCCGGAAACTTTCCGGCAATTAAGGAGGCTTAATGAATACGTTGAGTTTTAAGGCGGTCGGAGTGTCTTCGCTCCAACCCGGTCAAAGCATGGAAGTAAAAGGTATCACAATTACCCGAGACCCCAATAACCACCAAACCTACCTCGCTGCAGGCACCTCATGGGTACTACAGCAACTGGAAAACGGCCAACAGGATTTAGTGGTGTTAGCCAACAACGATGAAACCTTTAAGGGAATTTTATGAACGAAAAAACACTCATGAATTTTTTCGGGGCGCACGCCCCCGAACTTCCCGACGATCCCGACAACCCCCAGGGTCCCTACCCTGAAAACTCAAATGCCTCGCCAGCCAGCGCACTCGCGCTGGCTCTTTTTTTTATCAGCTTATCCGCTTATGAGCTTATTAGCTTATAAGCTTACCCGCTTACTCACTTACTCATTTGACAACCCCCTAACTAACCCCTATACTTACCCCATATGAACCGCAGCATTTCTCAAAACCTCCTTCTTAGCCTTATCCTTACGTACCGTAAGGGGTTTTGGGATATACAGAAAAGCTAAGCTTAAACTTACCTTTCTTCCCGACTCCTTACGGAGTCGGGATTTTTTGTTTGATTTGTAAAACTTGCGAACGTAGGCCGCAGGCTCTACAAATCAAAATTTGGAGGAATTCAAATGAAGAACAACGAAGATCGACCCACTTTAGTAGCGCTAGATGATGCTACCGGGTTTGCATACGACAACCCCACCAAACCGGTCAATCTAGCGGAACCTTTTAACTGGGACGCCCCTATAGACATAGATCCTCAGAACCCTCCCAACGAAATGTGGGCTAGTGTTCGTTGTTGCTAACCCGCCCTACCAGGCGGGGTACACCCGCGGCGGTCTAACCAAGACCGCCGCTTTTTTTTTCTTTTATGTAAAATAGTCTCATAGTACAGACTATGAGACTATTTTACTTTTTTTTGAAATGGCAGTAAAAACAAAACAAAACCGTCCCGCCAACGGCGGGACGGTTTAACTTATACTTAAACCTTTCAACTTCCAACTACTGCTGGGACAGTCTCACTTACAACTTAAATCTTACAACTTAAACCTACTTTTACATTTTCACCCGAATGCCCGGGCCCATGGTGGCGTTTATGGTAATGCCGGTTATGTACTGGCCTTTTACCGTAGCCGGTTTGGCAGCCTGGATGCTGTCTAATAAAGCTTTAAAGTTTTGGACCAGCTTGTCAGATTCAAAATTGGACTTGCCAATTATTTGGTGGATATTGCCGGAATCGTCGTTCTTGAAGTTTACCTTACCGCCGGCAATTTCCTTAATCATGGCGCCAATGTTGGGGCCAACAGTACCGGTCTTGGGGTTTGGCATAAGGCCGCGTGTACCCAAAATTTTGGCTATTACGGCGAGTTTAGGCATTAAGGCCGGTTCTGCTACCGCAACGTCAAAATCGGTCTTCTCCGTCTCTTTTATGCTCTTTATAAGCTCTTCGCTGCCTACGAGCATAGCTCCAGCTTCTTTAGCTTCCCCTGCCTTGGCATCGGTGACAAAAGCCGCCACGCGCTTGGTTTTACCCGTACCGTTTGGCAAGCTTACCGTACCGCGTACAGCCTGGTCGGTTTTCTTGGCGTCTATAGCCGTGCGGACATGTACTTCTATGCTGCCCACAAACTTGGTGTTGGCAGTTTTCTTGGCCAATTCAATAGCTTCTTCCGGGCTATATACTTTATTGGCATCTACCTGTTCAACATTTGCCTTTACTCGCTTTGCTAATTTCGTATTCATACTCTACTCCTTCGTGGTACAAACCCCTTCAAAAATAAGGGTCCCACAAGATATTAATTAATTATCCTTAGATCTCAGATTTACACAGATACACAGATTACTATCCAACTCAATGTGTACCTAAACAAATAGGCATATTTTGATTCACAATCTGTGTATCTGTGGTATCAGTGATCAGTGAATTAGGCTTCTCTTTTCGCCAATCTCCAGTGGCCGTACCAGACCGGTACTGCAACCAAGATCATAGCCACAGCCTGGGCTGCGTCGCGCTGCTTTTGGGCTGAGCGCTGCTCCTTGTCCATTTCTTTCTGGCGTTGTTGTTCCGCCGGATCACATTGGACAGTTTTTCCGTCAGGGGCTACTGTGCTCGCGCATGGGGCATAGTAGTACACGTTTTGGTCGGCTTTGGTAAACACCCAGGTCTTTAACGCCATATTGAGCAAAATAATTGCCCCAATAACCCAAATGACCAGCGTAATAGCCGAAACCAAATAGAGATAGGCTTTTTTTAGAGACATAATTTTATTGAGCAAAATTGACCAGAATTGACCAGAATTAAATAAAATTTTTCTGCATCAATTTTGTTCAATTTTATTTAATTTTAAAATTTTATTTAATTAGTCAATGACTTCCACGCCCATGCTGCGGGCAGTGCCGCGGATAATTTTCTCGGCAGCTTCCATGCTGGTGGCGTTTAAGTCCGGCATTTTCTTTTCCGCAATTTCCCGGACTTGTTTGGCGGTTATTTTACCCACCTTGTTAAGCAGCGGGTTACTGGAACCTTTGGGCAAGCCAATAGCTTTCATGATGAGGTTGGAAGCCGGCGGGGTTTTGAGAATAAACGTAAACGAACGGTCTTCAAAAATAGTGAGCACTGCCGGAATTATCATGTCGCCCATTTGGGCCGTGCGGTCGTTAAATTCCTTAACGAACTGCGCAATGTTTACGCCGTGGGGACCAAGGGCGGTACCAACTGGCGGGGCCGGAGTGGCCTTGCCAGCAGGCAATTGGAGTTTTAACTCCACTTTGACTTTTTTAGCCATATACTAGATGTTAGGTTATAGGTATTAGAATTTAGGATTTTATCCTAGGTTCATGAATCAAGAAGCGTGAATCATGAAGCAGGGACAAAATGTATATCCACAGATCACAGATAGCACTGATACACAGATGGTGCGTCATAATATCAATATCTAACAATGCGATCAAAGTTGTGATAAACAATCTGAGTATCTGTGAAAATCTGTGATCTGTGGAAATTTATATTTTCTTAACCTGCAAAAAGTCCAACTCTACCGGGGTTTCGCGGCCGAAAATGGTGACCATGACTTTTACTTTGCCGTGGGCTTCGTCTATTTCCCCTACCTTGCCTTCGTAATCCTTAAACGGGCCATCGGTAATCTTAACCAATTCGCCTTTTTCAAAGTCCACTTTAAACTTCGGCTCTTCGGTGCCCATGCGCTTTTTCAAGTAGGCCAATTCTTCTTCGTCTATGGGCGTGGGAATGGTACCCGAACCAACGAACCCCGTTACGTTGGGGGTATTGCGGACAACATACCATGAGTCGTCGGTAACTATCATGTCCACCAAAACATACCCCGGGAAGATTTTTTCTTCCACCGTGGTGCGGCGGCCGTCT
>CAYOXN010000009.1:7837-20180 GCA_964407965.1 uncultured Candidatus Saccharibacteria bacterium | reverse complement strand
GCAAATAGGAATTGGCAGGGTGAATTTAGTTGGGTGGTAGGGAAATGCGAGTAGGGTACATTATCCTTTATCCTTAATCCTTTATCACAAAGCTACAACCTAATTAAATTGTTGTTAGGCTTTTTTTATGGTATAATATTAGTAGTCAAAACCTCTTGAAATAAAAATTACCAAACATGTTTGATATTATTGCCATAGGCGACGCGACTATAGATACGTTTTTAATGATCCATGATGTGGAAATAGAGAAACGCAGCGGCCAGCTTAAAGCAGTTATAAATTGGGGAGACAAATTGCCGGTGGACGCTTTTTACCGTACTGTGGCCGGTAACGCGGCCAACAATGCCGTAGGCAGCGCGCGTCTAGGCATGCGCGCGGGGTTTTACACCGTGTTGGCGCACGATGTCGGTGGCCGCGAAATTATCCATAAAATGCAAAAAGAAGGCGTTTCTACCCGCTATATTGTCATAGACGAACGCCATGGTACCAATGCTTCCACAGTGCTTTCTTACGAAGGCGAACGTACCATTTTTGTCTATCATGAACACCGGACTTATAAATTGCCCAACTTTGTCCACTCGTCTTGGGTGTATTTAACCAGCATGGCCAATGGCTTTAACGACATTTATAAGGACTTGGCCAAATACATAGACCGTTATGAAGTTAAACTGGGCTTTAACCCCGGCACATTCCAGTTAAGGTCAGGGGTCAAAGCAAATAAAATAATTCTCGAACGTACCGAACTGCTTTCCTTAAATGTAGAAGAAGCCCAGAGCTGGGTTGGGGAATGCGACCGCGACCCCGAAGAGTTGTGTGTTAAGCTCCGCAAGCTTGGGCCCAAGGCGGTGGTTTTGACCGATGGCCGCAAAGGCGCCTACAGCCATTCCGACGAAGGCTTTTACTACATACCGGAATTTCCGGGCAAACGGGTAGAAGCAACCGGGGCAGGGGACAGTTTTACCACAGCCTACATGGCCGCGTTGTTTTACGGCAAATCGCACCAGGAAGCTTTGGCGTGGGGACCGGTAAATGCCGGCAGTGTTGTGCTGCAAGTTGGCCCGCAAGCCGGACTTTTAACCAAGCGAGAGTTGGAACAGCGGCTTAAGAAAATGAAATCGTACCGTGCGGTGGCCATTACAGACGAAAGCGTTAAGCGGCATATTTTAAAGGCGGTAGCGAGGAAGAAAGACTAGGGAATTGACCTAATTACCCTAATTTCTAAATATACCAAACTCGAGGTTTATTTTGAGGTCTAATAGGTCAATTAGAAATTAGTCATTATCCATTGTATATATAAAATGCTAGTCCATATTAAAGAATTATTCCAAGGAGAGGTTGTCGGCCACTTTGCGTACCCGGCTTTTAATACGCAAAATTTGGAAACCACGCTTGGCATTATCCAGGCGGCAGAAGAAAAAAACACTCCCGTTATTTTGGAAACGAGTGAAGGCGCCATAAAATATGCGGGACTGGAAACTTTATATGAAATAATGGCCACCCTCGCCATTAAAGCCAAAGTTCCCATAGCGCTCCATATGGACCACGGTAAAGACATGGAACAGCTCAAGCGCGGCATAGAGCTTGGTTATTCCAGCGTCATGATAGACCATTCGGGACTGGACTTTGAGCAGAACGTCAAAGACACTAAAGAAATGGTGGAGTTTGCCAAGCAGGAGGGCGCTTGGGTACAGGGTGAAATAGGCCGCATGCGCGGCAGCGAGGACTGGGTTTCGGTTAGCGAAGCCGAGACGCTGCTAACGGAACCGGAAGAAGCCTTAAAATTTTATCAAGCTACCGGCGTGAATACTTTAGCCAGTTCGGTGGGGACCGTGCATGGCATAATAAAAATACGCGGCGGGGTAACGCCCCACGTGGACCTGCCTCGCATAAAGGCCATACACGACTTAGTAAAAATTCCATTGGTCTTGCACGGCGCCAGCGGCGTAGACGAAAACGTAGTTAAAGAAGCCATTAAAAACGGCATAGCCATTATAAACATAGATACGGAATTAAGGATTGCTTTTGCCGAAGCCTTGCGGAAAAACCTACAAGATAAGCCGGACGAAATAGACCCTCGGCATTTGCTAAAACCGAGCATAGAAGCCGTAAAGCAAGCAGCTATAAAAAAATTAGAACAGTTTGGGACAAAAAACATCATTACATAATCCGAATACCCCAAATGGGGACAATCCGAATTACCCGAATATTGTATCTGTAAAAATATTTGGGGCATACGGATTGCAGTAATTCGGGGCATTAGGATTCTACATCTATGAATAAAATTCGCGTAGCAATAAATGGTTTTGGCCGCATTGGCCGTCAGGCGTTTAAACTGGCTTTGGAAAAAAAAGAGCTGGAAGTTGTGGCTATTAACGACCTAACCAGTCCCGAAGTTTTGGCGCATCTTTTGAAATACGACAGCAACTATGGGCGTTTTCCTGCAGAAATAGGCCATACCGAAAAAGGCATAGTGGTCAACGGCAATGCCTATACGGTGTATGCGGAAAAAGAACCGGAAAAATTGCCATGGGGCAAACTTAAGGTAGACGTAGTTATAGAATCGACCGGCAGGTTTACGGACAGCGAAAAAGCTTCGGCACATATTAAAGCAGGGGCGCGGAAAGTCATTATTTCCGCACCGGCAAAAGACGAAGGCATAACCCCCACCATAGTGCTTGGGGTAAATGAGCAAGACTACCATGGCCAGCCCATTGTGAGCAATGCTTCGTGCACGACAAACTGCATAACGCCGGTAATGGCCGTGCTTGAGACGGAGTTTGGCATAGAAAAAGCCCTCATGACCACCATTCACAGCTACACAGCCGAACAAAATTTGGTAGATGGGCCGCCGCCTGGTGGGAAGTCTAACGACCTTCGCCGCGCCCGCGCTGCCGCGGTAAACATTATTCCAACCACGACCGGGGCTGCCATTTCCGCTACCCAAGCCTTGCCTGAGCTGAAAGGCAAATTTGACGGGTTGGCCATTCGGGTGCCTACGCCAGTGGGCAGTTTGTCAGACTTTACCATGGTGCTTAAAAAATCCACGACCAAAGAAGCCATTAACGAAGCGTTTAAAAAGGCAGCAAGCCAAAAACGTTACAAAGGCATACTGGAAGTTTCCACCGAACCCTTGGTTTCTTCCGACATAGTTGGCAATCCCGCCTCATGCATAGTTGACCTAAGCCTAACCCAAGTAGTGGACGGGAATTTGGTTAAAGTCATAGCCTGGTACGACAACGAATTTGGCTATAGCAACCGGCTGGTGGAGGAATGTGTGCTAGTGGGCAAAAAATAAGCGACACTGATATGAAACCTGATACTGATATACAGATAAATACCGATGATACTGATAATACGGATAAGGCAGGAAAAGTTAAGGAAGGGTTATTATATGCCGAGTTGACGTATGTCGTTAACGGGATTTTGTTTACTGCACAAAATGAACTGGGTAATTATGCGAGGGAAAAGCAGTATGGTGATGTTATAGAACGGTTGTTTAAAGAAAAAAATATAAAATTCCAAAGGGAATTAATATTTGGAGACTCGGGTAATATTGCCGATTTTGTTATTGAAGGCGTATTAGTGCTCGAAATAAAGGCTAAGCGCATACTCACTAAAGAAGATTATTACCAGACACAAAGATATTTACAGGAAAGCGGATTACGTTTGGCATTATTGGTCAATTTTAGGGATAAATATATTAAACCAAAGCGTATTGTTAGAATTGACAGCTGGAATAAATAGGATCCGTATTATCAGTATCATTTGTATGTTATCCGTATATTAGTATCACATATTAGTATGGAATTTCTTAAACCCACAACCTTTAAACATACCACCGTGCTGCTGAGGGTGGATATAAACGTGCCGCTGGACGAGGAAACAGGAAACGTCGCAGACGATTTCCGCATCCGCCAGCTGCTGCCCACTATCCACACGCTGCAAAAGGGCGGCAATAAAATAATTATACTTGCCCACTTGGGCAGGCCGGAAGGGAAGTGGGACAAAAAATTTACGCTTTTACCCGTAGCCAAGCATGTGGCGAGCGTGCTTGACCTGCCGTTTTACCATGCCAGCAAAGCTTGGCCAAAGGAACAGGGAGCTAAAGTCGTATTTTTTGACGGTAATATTTTAGAAGAAAAAAACCAGGAAATGGTGCAGTTTGCCCCTTCGGCCGATTTAATTATTTTGGAAAATATCCGTTTCTATAAAGGCGAAGACGAGAACGACCCGGTGCTGGCCAAAAAGCTGGGCGATTTGGCGGACGCGTACGTAAATGACGCTTTTTCGGTAGACCACCGCGCCGCCGCTTCCATAAGCGGCATAACCGAACGTTTACCAAGTTTTGGCGGCCCGCTTTTGGAACAGGAAATAAAATCGCTTACCCATATTTTGCAAAAAGGCAAACACCCGTTTGTCGTGCTAATGGGCGGCATTAAAATTTCTGACAAAGCCCGGACACTGGAAAATTTGGGCAAACGCGCCGACCATATTTTGCTGGGGGGCGGTTTAGCTAACCTCATTTTTAAGTCCAAAGGCCTGGAAATCGGCCTTTCCAAAATAGAAGCCGAGGCGGAAAAAATAGCTTGGGAACTGGAAAAGAACTATAAGCATAAGCTGGTTTTGCCGGTAGACGTGGTGGTTGCGCACCAGGACATGCACAAAGACAGTATTCGGGTGTGTACGCCTTACGACATACGGAAAGACGAGTTGGTTTTGGACTGCGGGCCAAAAACTATTCTGGAATTTTCCAAATACCTTAAAACTGCCGAGACCATAGTTTGGAACGGGCCGCTAGGGCATTTTGAGGTCAAACCGTTCCATACGGCCACTATGGCTTTGGCTAGGTTAATTGGCGGGCGGGGCAAAGGCCATGCGTATGCCGTGGTGGGCGGCGGGGAAACGGTGGACGCGGTGCGCCAATGCCACCAGGCCGAGCACGTGGACCATTTGTCCACCGGCGGGGGAGCCATGCTCGAATTTTTAGCCGGCAAACCGTTGCCAGGCATAGAAGCGTTAAAATGAGTTGAAAAAAATTATTTTAATTGCTGAAAAAGTGATATAAAAAACGCTCATAAGTAAGCGTTTTTTTATTTTATGCTATAATTTAAGGGTAAATAGAAGTTATCCACATATATGAAATCAACCATAATTACCAAAGTGGAAGCGTTAGAAATTTTGGATAGCCGCGGCAACCCTACGGTGCAGGCAACGGTATGGGCAGACGGCATAAGCGCTGCGGCAAGTGTACCAAGCGGCGCTTCTACCGGAGTGCATGAGGCTTGGGAACTTAGGGATGGAGGAAAAAGATACGGCGGTAAGGGTGTTTTAAAAGCCGTAAAAAACGTGAATGAAAAAATTGCCAAAGCGGTGGTAGGTGTGGATGCCGCTGACCAGAAAAAGCTAGACACTACTATGCGGGAGCTGGACGGCAGCCAAAATAAAAAAAAGCTGGGTGCCAATGCCATGCTTTCGGTTTCATTGGCGGCCGCCAAAGTTGCCGCAAAAAACAACGGCATGGAATTATTCCGGTATGTGGCAGAGCAGCATAACCCTAACGCGCCAACTCATATTCCTACCCCTTTGTTTAATGTAATAAACGGCGGGGCGCATGCAGACTCGGGTTTGGACATCCAGGAATATTTTATAATTCCCCAAAAGGGTAAATTTTCCGAAAAACTGCGCGCAGGTGCGGAAGTTTACCACACCTTAAAACAGCAACTGGTTAAGCAAAACCTTTCCGTAGGCGTAGGTGATGAAGGCGGTTTTGCGCCAAAACTGAAAAACAATGAAGAAGCTTTTAAGCAATTGGAGAAAGCCATTGCTACGGCAGGTTTTAAATTGGGCAGCGACTTCCGCTTGGGCATAGACGCAGCCTCCAGCGAATTTTATAACGACAAAACCGGCAATTATGAATTAAAAGCTTCCGGCATAAAATGCAAGCCAGCCAGCATGCACCAACTGTACAAGAAATGGATAGACAAATACCATTTGCAAATTATTGAAGACGGTTGCAGCGAAGATGACTTTTTGGGCTGGAAATTTTTAACCCAAAATTTGGGTAAAAGCACGCTCTTGGTGGGCGACGACCTGTTTGTGACCAACCCCCAGCGCATTACCATGGGCATAACCCAAAAAATTGCCAATGCCGTGCTTATTAAACCGAACCAAATAGGCACCCTTACCGAAACCATAGAGGCTATTCAGCTAGCCCACAAGCATGGCTATACCACGGTAATGTCCCACAGGAGCGGCGAAACCTGCGACAGTTTTATTAGCGACCTTGCGGTGGCTATGGGCTGTGCTTACATAAAAGCCGGAGCCCCGTGCCGTGCCGAACGCCTAGCCAAATACAATAGGCTATTGGAGATAGAACATATAATATGATACTAATTTACGGATAAATACTAATGATACAGATAATACTGATATAATCCGTATTATTAGTATCATCGGTATGCATTAGTATATTAGTATCACCTAGAAATGGAACACAAAAATTTTAAAAAAATAGTGCTAGTTATTCTGGACGGGTTTGGGGTGGCCCCGGCCGGCCATGGCAATGCCATTAGCCAGGCCAACAAGCCTACGCTGGACTACGTGGTTAACAATTATCCGGCCATGACCCTGCAGGCTTCGGGCCCTTTGGTGGGTTTGCCGTGGGGCGAAATGGGCAACAGCGAAGTGGGTCACTTAAACATTGGCGCCGGCCGCATAGTGGGCCAAGACTTGCCCCGCATAACCAACTCCATCCAAAGCGCCGAGTTTTTTAAGAACCCTGTTTTTTTGGAAGCTATCCAGCATGTTAAGGACAATGGTTCCAGTTTGCACTTGGTGGGTATGGTCAGTCCCGGAGGAGTGCATAGTTTTGACGAGCATATGTTTGCGCTGCTGGGTCTGGCCGGCCAGGAAGGGCTTTCCAAAGTTTATATCCACATGTTTACCGACGGCCGCGACACGGAACCCAAAATTGCCTCGGAAACGCTTAAAAAAGTGCGGACCAAAATAAGCCAGGCTGGAGTTGGCGAAATAGCCACCTTGGGCGGCAGGTTTTATACTATGGACCGCGGCGGGCATTGGAACCAAACCGAAATGACGTATAACGCCATGGTAGTGGGTCAAGGGCCGCTTGCTTCCAGCCCGGAAGAGTGCGTAAGCCAAAATTACAGCCAGGGCATTACCGATGAAATGATAAAACCGACAGTCATGGTCCGCGCCGACGGCTCACCGGTGGCAACCATAAAATCGGGCGATGCGGTTATCCATATAAATTTCCGTTCCGACCGCGCCTTGCAGCTCACCCAAATGTTTGTCCAGCCTGAAAGCGTGCCCGAACAATTCCGCAAACAACCACTCGACAACCTGTATTTTGCCACCATGACCGAATACATAAAAGGCTTGCCCGTGCATGTGGCGTTTCCGCCTATGGATTTGAAAAACAATTTGGCGGAAGTAATTTCCAATAACGGTAAAACCCAATTCCATATAGCCGAAAGCGAAAAGTACGCCCATGTAACCGTATTTTTTAACTGCGGCCGGAGCGAGAAGTATCCCGGGGAAGAGCGCGTCATAATTACCAGCCCGGACAACTCCAGCAACTATTCCGACAAGCCGGAAATGTCCGCTCCCGAATTGACCGGCGTACTTGTGGACAAAATCAGTAAAACCGAAACCAACTTTTTTGTAGCCAATTTTGCCAACAGCGATATGGTAGGGCACACGGGCATATTGCAAGCGGCCATCAAAGCCGTAGAGAGCGTGGACAGCTGCCTCAAAAAAATAATAGATGCGGCTTTAATGGTAGACGCCTGTGTCATGGTTACCGCCGACCACGGCAATTCCGAACAAATGGTAAACATAAAAACCGGGGACATAGACAAAGACCACACTACCAGCCCGGTCCCGTTTTTGGTAATTGCCAATGACTTTAAGTTTAAAGAACCTTTGGAAGGCGGGTACCAATTGCTTTCCGCCCGCGTCCCGGGCGGCGTGGTTAGCGATATAGCCCCAACTATTTTGGAACTTTTTGGTTTGCCCAAACCGCCGGAAATGACGGGAATAAGCTTGCTTGAAGTATTTAAAAATTAATACCTAACAAGTAGTAAATATAGGAATTTTTGTTGAAACCCATTTCGCCGGTTAAAGTGGGTTTCTTTTTTTACCCCGAAGGCCTTGACTAAAATGCCCTAGTATGATAGGGTCCTTTGAAGGGGGTTGTATGAAATTCGTGAAATTAGGTGTGAGTTGTGCAGCCAGGATTATAGACTTAACCTGCTTTTATTTTATTTTTTGCATAGTAAACTCTGGCATGTACACTGCAACTACTATGCAAGCATATCCTATATATGACTACAGCTTTTTAACAGGCAGTGCCATACAAATGTTATTGGGAGCGCTTGTGGTTTCCGGATATGCGGTGGCCTGCATCATACTGGCTGCCTTGTGGTATAGCGCCCTCATTTTGGCAGACTGGGTTGTTGCGAAGCCATAACGAAGGCCTAGGACGTGTCGCGATTCTCACCTTGGGAATGGCGGCTTTTTTAAGCCTTAAATTTTAATCCGCAAGATGACCGTCTTCTTGCTATAGCAAGAAGACGGTCATCTTGCGTCCCGGGGCAATTTTGCCCTTGCCCTTTTAATTTTTTCCCATACTAGTTACAATACTTAAGATATATGGCAAAATATTGGAAAGTGGCAGAAAAAATACCAACGGAAATAAAGCAAAAATTAGCTCCCTATTCCGACGTAGTCCAGCAAGTATTGTATAACCGCGGCTTATATACGGCAGAGGCAGCGGAAGTTTTTTTGCACCCCAGGTATGAAAATTTGCTTAACCCGTTTTTGTTTAAGGACATGCAAAAAGCCGTTACTCGGATTTGGCACGCGGTAAAGACAGGGGAAAAAATATGCATTTACGGCGACTACGACGCCGACGCGGTAACGGCTAACGCCGTGCTCCAGCAGACGTTCAAGTACCTGGGTGGCGTGGTAGGTTCGTATATCCCAGACCGTTTTTCGGAAGGGTATGGCGTTAACCTGGAAGCGGTAGAAAAAATAATTAGCGACGGGGTGAAAGTTATAATAACCGTAGATTGCGGCACCAACTCTACGGACGCGGCCGAACTTTGCGCCAGTCGGGGCGTTGATTTTATTATTACCGACCACCATGAAATAATAGGCGACGTGCCCCAAGCCTTTGCGCTCATTAACCCCAAAAATCCCGACGACTCATTCCCTTACCACGACATAACCGGTGTTGGTGTGGCGTTTAAATTAGCCTCTGCGCTTTTGCAGGCGTCGCCTGAATATGAAAATTATCTTACGCCGCAAGGGGAGCCCGTAAACCCGGAGTGGGCAAAGTGGCTGTTGGACTTAGTGGCTATTGGTACGGTGGCAGATTGCCATTCGCTGCTTGGGGAGAACAGGATTTTAGTGCACTTTGGTTTAAAGGTGCTTAAAAAAACCAAATGGACGGGTTTGAGGCAGCTTATGGTACAGGCCAAGCTCGATGCCCAAAGTACGCTGGATACCTACACGCTGGGGTTTATTATAGCGCCGCGTTTAAACGCGGCCGGCAGGCTTGAACATGCCAATGTAGCCCTGCATTTGTTGCTGGAGGACGACGCCATAGCAGCCCAGCAGCGGGCATTTGCCTTGGAGCAAATAAACCAGCGCCGCCAACAGCTCACCGAACAGGTGGTTTCCGCCGCGCGCGAACAGGCCGAGCAGTTTATGGACAGGAAGTTCCTTGTGCTTATGGGCCAAGACTGGCCCAAAGGCATTGTTGGCCTTGTGGCAGGCAAAATAGCAGAAGAGTTTAAGAAGCCTACCATTGTCCTTTCCCAGGAAGGTACCACGGCTACCGGCAGTGCCCGGACCGTAGGGGAATATAGCGTCATAGATAGCCTCATAGAATCTAAAAATTTTTTGCTTCGCTTTGGCGGACACAAACAAGCGGCAGGGCTTACGTTGGAAGCAAACCAGTATGAGGCGTTTTACCAGGCTGTCTTACACCATGCCGAAGCGCATTTAACCGAAGCCGATTTGGAAAAGACGCTGTTGCTTGAGGCTGAACTGACGGAACAAGATTTGCAGCTGGAAACTTTTATGGCTCTTGAGGCATGCGGCCCTTTTGGCGTAGGCAACCCCAAGCCTCGGTTTGAAATAAGCGGTTTTACGGTAAAGGCCATTCGGCTTGTGGGTGCCACCCAAAACCATTTGCAATTAACCCTGGGGATAAATGGGCGGGACATAAAAGCAATAGGCTTTAATTTGGGGTATTTTGCCAAAAGCCTTCAGGTAGGCAATACTATAGATGTGGCTGCCGAACTTCTGGCAGACTCCTGGAATGGCACCAGGGAGCTAAAGTTGAGGATTGTGGATATACATACTGGAAGCAAGAATCATGAATCATGAATCAAGAATCAAGGATCATTTTAGCATGTTATCATATTATCATTTTAACAATTTTACAGTCACACGGATCCACCGATCGAACACGGATAAACGGATATCTACTGATATCTAGAATCCGTAGGTATCTGTAGATCCGGGTCCAATCCGTAGATCCGTGTAAAGTTTAGTAGAGTCCTAAAAGCTAAAACCTATTAAAATGAACAAACTCATAATCCATACCGACGGGGGGGCGAGGGGTAATCCCGGTCCGGCGGGCATAGGTGTCGTGTTCAAGCAAGACGACGGCATGATAATAGGCCAGCACCAGCAATACATAGGCGAAGCTACCAACAATGTTGCAGAATACAAAGCTTTGCTGCTCGGGCTCTCGGAGGCAAAGAATTTGGGTGCGGAAGTACTGGAAATAAATATGGATTCCGAGCTAGTCGTCAAGCAAATGAATGGCCAGTATAAAATTAAGGACTCCAACTTAAAACTTTTGGCCGAAGAAGTCTTAAAACAACTCAAACACTTTAAAAACGTGGCCTTCCGTCACGTCCGCAGGGAATTTAACAAAGACGCCGATAAGTTAGTGAACGAAGCTATAGACCAAGCCCTGCAGGGAAAATAAAAATTCCCCTCCCAAAGTTTGGGAGGGGAATTTTTATTTGGGAGTATGCCTAACGGATTTGGAGTGAGTAGAGTGTGGTGCCGTCTAAAACCACCATATGTTTTGCTGTTTGGTCTATCCAGGTTTTGGTTGGGTTTGTACCTTGGTATACCACAAACTGGTTTTGCCTGTCCCTAGTGTCGAGTTCGGCCGCAACTATTTCTTTATCCCGAATGAACAAAGCGTAGCCCATACCCGAACGGATACCTACAGCAGTTACTGCCTGTTGGCTGCGGGTAATGAGGGATAATTGTTTGTTGTCCCCGGTATAGTAGCCTAATTCCCCGCCGTAGGTGCAGAGAAGCATGCCGGCATGCTCATGTTCTAGGTGGCAGTTTTCCACGTTTTCTGCCAACCGCTCCAGTGAGCTGTTTACCTTATAAAGCGTTTTTCCGGTTAAGATAAACACTTCGCGCTGGTCGGTGACTAAAATGTTTGGTTGTGAAAAATTGGGGAAAGGGGTATATATGGTTTGCTCTTCCAAACTGGCAGTGTTGGCAGTTTGTAGGGTGGTCATTTGTCCTGTGGTGGCAATAAAATAAATGTCATTGCCGCGTATGGCAAAATTGCTTACGTTTTGGAAAACAGGGATTACTTCTGGGACTTTCCAAATTATTTTAAAGAGTGTGCCGTGGCTCAAGACAAACAACTCGTCCGATCCCGAAAAGTCCGCTACAAAACCGCTTTGGACCTTGTCGGATAGGTTGGATATTTTATTTGAACTAATATCAAAAACAAGGAGCGTGGGGGTGGCGGTTGCCGTACTGGTCAACAATAAAAATTTGCCCGAGGGAGAGGGGGTTATAGTGGTTACGGTTTTTGGTAAGGGGTAGGCGGTAAAATCACCGGCATTTTTTAATGTGCCCGTACGCAATTCCTGGGCGGTTAAGTAAAACAACCGGCTGCCATCGGTAAAAAAATCCTGTGTTGCTTGAGCCAGCGCATCCGGTTTTTGCATTGTTTTAAAAAGGCTGACTTTTGGCGCTTTAGTGTTGCTCCAGGTCACTTGGTTGGCGTATACGCTTAAACGTTTGTTCCAAGTTTGGTAGCCCGGGGCGGCAAACGACAATTCGTATTCGCCAGGCTTAAGGAATTTTATGTCAGCACTTTCGTTACTGACTATTTTGCCATTTAGGCTAATGCTGGCGTGTTTAGGTTCAACGCGGGCAGCAAGAATGCCCGTACGGACAAATGTCCCGGTATTTTTGTCATAGACAAAACCAAGAACATACATAACTAAAAGCGGAGCTAGTATTAAAAAAGCCAAAATGCCTATAG
>CAYOXN010000009.1:0-7827 GCA_964407965.1 uncultured Candidatus Saccharibacteria bacterium | reverse complement strand
TTATTTTAACCCAAAATCCAGCCTTTCACAAACCCCCTGGCTTTGGTATAATATAGTATTGCTAATGCACCAATATAAAGGATTTTTTAAATATAGGCTTCCTTAACATCTGCGCCATCAGTGCTATCCGTGATCCGTGAATATACAATATGTTTGAAACTAAAATCGGCATAGACTTAGGTACGGCCAATACGCTTGTCTTTCTTCCGAAAAAAGGAATAATAATCAACGAACCCACCGTGGTTGCCATAAGTATAGATGACAACCGCGTTTTGGCCGTGGGCCAGGAAGCTAAAGAAATGCTTGGGCGCACGCCGGAAACTATTGTAGCCAGCCGGCCTATGAAAGACGGCGTTATTGCCGACTATCGCGTTACCGAAGCCATGCTCAGGTATTTTATAAACAAGGCTTTGGGCAATATCCGTTTTTTTAGGCCTGAGGTCATGATTTCCGTCCCTGGCGGAATTACTTCCACCGAACGCCGCGCGGTTATAGACGCAGCCCAAGCGGCCGGGGCAAAGTCCGCGTTTGTCATTAAGGAAACGGTGGCGGCAGCTATTGGCGCCGGTATTCCTATTGCCTCATCATCGGGAAATTTAATTATAGACATTGGCGGCGGCACGACTGACGTGGCGGTATTAAGCTTGGGCGGCATTGTGTACTCAACGTCGGTGCGCGTGGCCGGCAACAAGCTGGACCAGGCCATAGCCGAGTATGTGCGCAAAAAACACGGTATAGCCATTGGCGACCGTACAGCCGAAGAAATTAAAGTTACCATAGGCAGTGCCATACGCATGCCCGAGGAAGAACTTATGGAAGTAAAAGGGCGCGACATGATATCCGGATTGCCAAAGGTAGTTACGGTATCTACCAATGAGGTAGTAGATGCCATTACCGATGAATTGAGGGAAATTGTTAAAGCCGTTAAGACGGTGCTTCAAGACACTCCGCCGGAATTGGCCAGCGACATTATAGACAAAGGCATGGTTATGACGGGAGGGACTGCGCAATTACGGAATTTGGACAAGTATATTTCCGGCATGTTAGGTGTGCCGTGTTTTGTGGCAGAAGAGCCCCTTTTGTGCGTCGCTAAAGGCACGGGCGTGGCCCTCGACAACCTAGAAAGCTACAAGCGAAGCATACTAAGCACCAGGTAAGCGTATAAGCTAATAGGCTAATAAGCAGATAAGCTAATAAGCGTATAAGTAAAAGATAAGCCCTGCCAGGCTATGCCTGGCAGGGCTTATTAGCTTATACGCTTATTAGTTTACTTGCCTTTTCCAAAAAAATATTCTATACTAAAAAAAAGATTAAAACTTCTTTGAAACAAAACTCCGCACCATGCGGGGGAGGAAAACCAATATGACAATAGAACAATCGGGAGCCAAAAAGTCGCTATACGTCTTTTTGTCTTCCATGCTCGGCTCAATGCTGTTTCTTATACTGCACCGTTTGGTAGTTATGAGTTATGCTATTCTTGTAGAGCAAGATTACAACACGTATGGTTTAGGGTTGTCCTTGGTGGAATGGTTGGCCATAGACTACATTACTTTAGTGTTAAGCATCCTTCTGGGCGCATGGTATGGCGTTTGGTTGGGCCTGCACTGGTATAAGTCGGTTTATGAGGAAGGCATGCACCATGGTTTTGTTGACCATCTCATTTGCCGGTTCTGGCCGCCCAAAAGCCCCACTGCCAAACTGCGTTCCCAAATTGTGAATGTGGCCGAGCGGTTAGGCAACGACGCAGACCAACTGGAACATTTGGCCGTGCAGGCAACCATGGCGGAGCCTGTAAAAAAGCCAGCCGTAAAGCGTCGCATAACCCGGAAGAAAACCGTTAAGTAAATAAAGCCATGACATTCCGAAAATTATTTTCTACCTTAATTGTCCTGTGGATATTGCTCGCTGCCGTAAAGTATATTTTTTTCCGGTATTTCAACTTGGACACGCTGGTGTTAAAAATAATTTTTGGGGTTTTGGTGTTCGGTTTTTCGGAAGCCTTAACCCGGAGGTTGGGGACGCTTAATTTTTTGGAAGCCATGCTGGTTTCGGGGCTGTATACGCTGGTATATATAATTTTGGATTTAATAGTCTTAAGTTCCATATTCGGCAGCGACCTGTTTAAGAGCGGGATGTACTGGATAAGCTATGGGCTTATGATAATCTCCATTTTCTTTTTCCATAAAAAACGCCACATAGAAATCCGCAAACAACTCCACGCCGCCCACCACGGCCACCATTAGTTTAATTTATCCCAAACCCCCGCCCTAGAGGCGGGGTTTTTTATTGACATTTTTTACAGATTTGATAGCATACAAAATCTGAAGTCAAATTCAAAAAAAGAGGGTAAAATGAAATTTTCCGTGTCGCTCATGGCTTCCAAAAAGGTGATGCTTCAAGACGTTTGGATACTCGTCGCTTCATGGGCTGCTCGAGCCAAGAACCGAGTGGTAATTCTGCAGGGGACTCGTAAGGAAGTTCGGGAAACCGCAGATTCAAACGGAAACATTATAAAAGTTAGCGGAAAGCTGTCGCTCCCTGACACAACACTTCGTACGCTTGAGCGTTCTTTGCTGCTTTTCCTGCGCCGCCATTTGCCTCCCCCCGGATCAGTGACAAGAAGTTTTCAGACGGGGTTCAAACTTACCGGCAATTTTTCCGCCGATTCGCTCAGGCGCATAATCACAGCGTCGGCAAAACGGTGGGCAAAAGAGAACAAGATGGTTTACGGATTCTGGCTGGAAAGTTTACAAATCTTCACCACAATCCGCGGGGGACTTACCCAGGTTCATGTGAGCGGGGTATTTGTACTCCCACAAGAGTATCATGACTCGGCGCGAGTCTCTGTCTGTTCAGCCCTCTCAAGCCAGCTAAGCTGAAGGGCATAAACCGCACAGGCTGTCGTACGGCAGCCTTTTTTATTTGTATTTTTATATTTGGCAAATACTCCAATACTCTGTAGTATTGGAGTATTTGCTTTTTTATGATTTTTAGCAGTAAATGTAAAAACCCAAAAACGTATAATTTTTTCACATATGTGAAAAAATTATACGAATTGTGCATTAAGGGGTTGTGGGGAGGGGGTGTGGAAAAAGGGGATTGTTAAAAGGTAAACGATCGTATACCATATAAGCATACCGGTGATTACAGGGGTTATGGGGTAAATTTGGAGTTCAGACTCTACTAGATTAGGTTTTAGGTATTAGGTTCTAGGTTTTAGGAAAAACTAAACTAGTGATCAGTAGACAGTGGCCAGTAGCTGCAAAATTCAAAAATCAGTAATTAGGTATTTAGGCATTGGGTTTTGATTAGGAATTAGAAATTAGACATTAGAAATTTGAGTAAAGAATACCCCCATGATTCCCATAATTGCCCATCTCGATATGAATAGTTATTTTGCCTCGGTGGAGCAGCAGGATAACCCGGCCTGGCGGGGCAAGCCCGTGGGTGTGTGCGAGCACTTGGGCGGTATTTTAATAGCGGCCTCGCGTGAAGCCAAACGTTGGGGCATAAGCACGGGCACGCCCGTGTGGGAAGCAAAAAAACTTTACCCCAAAATACTGCTTACCCATACCCACCCCGACCGCTACCGGCTGTACCATAACCGGTTTGTGAAATTGGTTTCGGACTACACCGACCATGTGGAAGCGTACAGCATAGACGAAGTTTTTTTAGACATAACCAAAGCAACAAACATAAGAAAATTAAAATTAAAAAATCAAAATGTAAAATTTAACCCCGCATTCCCTAACTCTTACCTGTCATCACCTGCAAAAGGAGTCAATGGCGGGCAGTTGAGTAGCCGCTCTTTTGACTTAAATCTTAAATCTTCAATCTTCCCGCCGTTGGAATTCGACGGTGAGCTCAGTCGAATTGCGGGACAGGTAAACCTTGCCGCAGTTAACCCCTACGAAGAAGCGGTGCGGGTAATTTTGGAAATTAAGCGGCGCATGAAGAAAGAAGTGGGGGACTGGCTTACCGTAAGCGCAGGGGTGGCGCCTACCAAGCTTTTGGCAAAAATTGCATCAGACTTAAAAAAGCCCGACGGACTGACCTTAATTGAAAATTCAAAATTTAAAATTCAAAATTTAGGAACAGAGCATACTATTCTGCAGTATTCCAAAGAAGAACTGTATACCATACTTAAGCTTACGGATATTCCGGGCATAGCTTCGCGCCAAGAAAAGCGGCTAAACGCTTTAGGTATACATACGCTTAAAGATTTGCGTGACTATCCCGAAAGCAAGCTTATTACGCATTTTGGCATTTTGGGCAAGCATTTACACAGCATGGGCCAGTTGGAAGGCAGTTGGCAGCCGGACGTGCACCAAGACCAGGACATTAAGTCCATTGGCCACATGTATACCTTGCCTAAGCAGTTTAGGCAAAAAAACTTTTTTGTGCCGGTGCTTTACAAGCTTAGTGAAATGGTAGCCAGAAGGCTTAGGGTGCAACGGCTTGCCGGCAGTACTTTGCATTTCCATATCCATAACGGCGACCATGAATGCTTTGGCAAATCCAAGCGGCTGGGGTATTTTGTCCAGGACGGCCGGGAAATTTTTTTGGAAAGCATGAAGATATTTGAACAAGCCACGGCCGGGCAGGCGGCCAGTGGCCTTGGGGAGTTTAAGCTTATTGGCGTAACCATGGCCGGCCTAAAAGACGTAGACGGCCAGCAGAGTTTGTTTGAGCGTGACGAGCGCGTAAAGCGGGTGGTAAAGGTGCTCGACGCCATAAACCAAAAATACGGCGATTTTACCGTTTGCCGTGTGCCGGTAAAGCAAGCCGGCAACATTTTCCGCGACACCATAGGCTTTGGCCGCATAAAAGAAGGCGTACGCTTGGCGAGTTTTAGGTGAATAATGAATGTGTCGGGTTACCTTAAATTAATGTGTAGTGGGCGGCCATTGGCCGCCCCTACATAAGAGGAGATTATATTTTTTTCACGCTTAAAAGTATGGTATAATGTATTTGAAAGAAATTCATTTGACACAAACACACATACCCATAATTGTGCAGGCTTAAGGAGGGGGGCTTGCAGGAAAGGCTTTTTTAATGCCCGAACATGATGATTATAAAAAAATGCTTACGGATTTGATCCAAAAGCAAATGGTAGTTTTGGGCCCCAATATTGCCCTGGACAAAGCCAAGAAAGTCCCGGGCCTTACGGTAACCGACGACGGTACCGTTTTGGACATGGACGGCGACCCCCAAATGGTCTTAAAAGGCGTAGCCAACGAGTACATGGCCCTTTCCGGCCAAATTGCCCAAATGACCCTTAACACCCTGCTCGAAAAGTACCCGCAAGTCAAAGGGATCTGATATCCACAGATCACTGATAGCACAGATACACTGATTATGTAAGCAGTGATTGGAAGTTAGTATAAAAAGAGTGATATGGGGACTGGTAATGTTAAACCACAGATCACAGAAAATCACAAATACACAGATTGTGCATAGGGAATTCAATATCTGAGGAAGAAATTTGGTATCTAGAGTTGATAAATTTTTACTACATAAATGCCTGAGCAATATTTATATGCGGAAGAAACTCATAAAATTATTCACGCACTGTATTATGTGTATAACGAATTAGGTTTTGGGTATCAGGAAAAATATTATTGCAGGGCTTTGAAAATTAAGCTTGAGGAATTAGGGTTTTTGGTACAAGAGCAGGTTCCAGCAGAATTAAAAATTTCAGGGAAAAGTATAGGAAGGTATTTTTTGGATTTTTTAATTAACAATAAAATTATTTTAGAAATAAAAGTTGCGGAAGGTGTATACCACACCCATATTCGCCAAGTAATAGGTTATCTAACAGCGCATAACTTGCATGTGGGATTAATAGGCGTGTTTAGCCCCAAAGGTATGCTTATAAAGCGCTTGGTAAACTAATATGTTATTTGTGCATTAGTGGTATCTGTGATCTGTGGACCATATGATAATAAATATCCTCCTTGTCGTAGATTTTGTAATGCTCGCGGTGGTGGTGGCCGCGTATGTTAAATATTCCCTCAGGGAACGGCATTATTTGGCCAGTGAAGCTGACCGCAGTTTGGAATTGCAGCAAAAAATATACCAGGCCCAGGTGCTTAAGGAAATAAACGAACGCATTGGCTATAGCTTGGACACCAACAAAATTGTGGAAATTATTACCAGCAGCTTAGGTAATTTGCTGGACTATGACACGGTTTCCTATATGGTACTGGAAGATACCGGCAAGGTAATTTTCAAATGCCATGTGGAAAACACGGTTAACCACGAGTTCATAAACCAGGTTAAGGAGAAAATGCTCCTTTCGTACGCGGCCATATTGAACCGGACCATTACGCCCGGTCATGTGGACGAGAGCATAACGGGGAATATTTTAGACGACACCCTCACCATACAAGTGGAGTCATTTTTTAACCTGCCGGTGGTTATGTCCGAAAAATTGGTAGGCATTATAAACGTAGCCAGCGGCGAAAAAGGCCGGTATGGCGAAGAACAGGCATCCATCTTATACACCATAACCAACCAGGCCGCTACAGCGGTTTCTAAGCTCCAGGCGGTATTGGAAAGCGAGAAATACAAGTTGGCGGCCGTTATTTATTCCATGACAGACGGCGTGTTTATGGCCAATTTAGACAATGAACTGCTGGTTTATAACCCTGCCTTAAAAAATATTATCCAGCTGGAAGGCGATAAGGAAATAAACATGTACGACGTAGTGGACGCTTTGGCCGGGAAATTGGATATCCGCACAAAGTTTGAGCAGTCCATAAAAGAAGACAAGGTTATCCAATTGCCCGAAGTGGTGCTCAAAGACAAGGCGCTCGAAATAACCATTAGCCCGGTGAAAAGCAAATACGGTGAGAAAATGGGGGCAACGGTAGTACTCCACGACATTACCACGGAAAAGTCTTTGGAAAAATTGCAGCAGGAATTTACGGCCATGATGGTGCACGAGTTGCGTGCGCCGCTTACGGCTGTGCGTTGGTCTTCCGAGAGCCTGCTTAAAAACCTAGCCCAGTCCCAAGGTACCGACTTGTCCAAAGCCAAAGAAACCGTAGTAACCATTGAGCAGGCTTCCAACAATATGCTGGAATTGGTCAACGATTTGCTCGACTCTGCCAAAATTGAATCGGGTAAGTTTGAATTAAATCTCCAAGAGTACGATTTGGTAGAGGTTATAAAGGAACAGATAAATATTTTTAAGCAACAGGCAGACGTTAAGCACTTGGCCATAGAGTCAACTTCACCCGACAAAATTTCCCTAAAATTTGACCGCGTGCGCATTTCCCAGGTGCTCGGCAACCTCATTAGCAATGCCATAAAATATACCGATGCCGGCCAAATCCATGTTGACGCCCAAGTGAAGACCGAGGAGAAAAAAGTAGTTGTGGCCATAAAGGACTCGGGCATAGGCGTGGCCCGGGAAGACTTAAACCAGCTTTTTTCCAAGTTTAAGCAGTTAAAGAGCACGGACCGCGCCCGCAAAGGCACAGGTTTGGGCTTGGTAGTCAGCAAAGGCATTGTAGAAGCCCATGGGGGCAAAATATGGGCAGAAAGCGCCGGGGAAAATATGGGTTCGACGTTCTATTTTTCAATACCCATGTAGATCCACGGATCACAGATTTGCACAGATACTCAGATTTTTTAACAGCAGCGGTAAGTATGATCAATTATGGATATTTTGACAGGCAATCTGTGTATCCGTATTTATCTGTGATCTGTGGACAAAAAGCAAAAAACCCCTTACTATTTATATATAGCTAGACATTAATATACTTGTATGGCCAAAATTGTAGTTGCCGAAGATGACAAACTAATTTCCGGCTCATTGTG
>CAYOXN010000008.1:13923-21065 GCA_964407965.1 uncultured Candidatus Saccharibacteria bacterium | reverse complement strand
GTCAGCGCCTCGAGCGCGGCGAAGACGTGGATGACTTGATGGTGGAAGCCTTTGCGGTTGTTCGCGAAGCGTCCTCACGTGTAATCGGTCAGCGACACTTCGATGTGCAGCTCATGGGTGGCGCAGCACTGCATGCCGGTTGGATTCCAGAAATGCGAACTGGTGAAGGAAAAACCCTGGTTTCAACACTGCCGGCATACCTGAATGGATTGTCTGGCAAAGGTGTACACGTCATCACGGTGAACGATTACTTGGCGCGTTTTCACGCTGAGTGGATGGGTCGCATTCATCGTTGGATGGGTCTTGAAGTTGGTCTCGTTATCCCTGGTGTTCGCACTTCGCCAGAGGAGAAGCGTCGCGACTATGCCGCAGATATTACGTATGGCACAAACAACGAATTTGGTTTCGACTACTTGCGCGACAACATGGCGCCTAACGCCCAAGGTTTGGTCCAGCGCGAATTGTTTTTTGTCATTGTGGACGAAGTCGACAGCATTTTAATAGACGAAGCCCGCACCCCGCTTATTATTTCCATGCCCGACACCGACCCTACGGACAAGTACTACCAGTTCGCCAAGCTGGTAGACGTGCTGCAAGACCAAACCGACTTTACGGTAGACGAAAAGCACAAGTCTGCGGCTTTGACTGACGAAGGTATAAACAAAATAGAAAAAGCACTCAAAGTTCCCAACATATATGACACTTCCAAAGGCGTAACCACCATACATCACATAGAACAGGCCTTGCGCGCAAAAACCTTGTTCAAAAAAGACAGGGACTATGTTGTCCGCGAAGGCGAAATAGTCATTGTAGACGAATTTACCGGCAGGCTTATGTTTGGGCGCCGTTACAGCGAAGGGCTTCACCAGGCCATAGAGGCCAAAGAGAACGTAAAAATTCAGCAAGAGAGCAAAACCCTGGCAACTATTACTTTCCAGAACTTGTTTAGGTTGTATTTTAAATTGTCCGGCATGACCGGTACGGCCAAAACCGAAGAAGAAGAGTTTTTCAAAATATACAGGCTTACCGTAGAGCAAATTCCGACAAACAGGGCCATGGTGCGTGATGACAGGCAGGACTTAGTGTACAAAACCGAAGCGGGCAAGTTTGCGGCCATAGCCCGGGAAGTAAAAGAGCGGCACCAAAAAGGCCAACCTGTGCTTATAGGTACCGTAAGCATTGCCAAAAACGAAGAACTCGCCCAAAATTTAAAAAAAGAAGGCTTGAAGTTCGAAATTTTAAACGCTAAAAACCACGAGCGCGAAGCGCAAATTATTTCACAAGCAGGGAGGCTCGGCCAAGTAACTTTGGCCACGAACATTGCCGGCCGCGGCGTGGACATTTTGCTTGGCGGCAACCCGGTTGACCACGAAGAGGCGGAATTGGTCCGCAAGGCCGGGGGCCTGCATGTTATAGGCAGTGAGCGGCATGAGTCCAGGCGCATAGACAACCAATTGCGCGGCCGCGCCGGACGCCAAGGGGACCCGGGGACAACCCAGTTTTTTGTTTCCATGGAAGACGACCTCATGAGGCTTTTTGGTGGCGACCGTATGAAGCGCATGATGGATATGCTTAAGCTGCCCGAAGACCAGCCCATAGAAGCGGGCATGGTCAGCAAGTCCATAGAATCCGCCCAAAAGAAAATAGAAGGTTTAAACTTCGACACACGCAAACATGTGCTGGAGTTTGACGACGTTTTAAACCACCAGCGCAATGTCATTTACAAGCGTAGGCGCCTGTATTTGCCAGGTTCGGAAGAAAGCAAGAAACTGGACCTAAAGGAAGAAATTGCCAAACTTATTAGGGAAGAAATAAACAGCGTGGTAGGCTTTGTTGCCCAAGAAGTGGACGAAAACGGCGCCAGCAAATTTACCCTGGAGCGCGTACTGGAAGCCGCCAATGCGGTATTCCCGCTTAAGCAGGGCATGAAAAATATTTTGGAAGAAGCTACCCAGAATGCGGCGGACAGGGAATTTGTCATTAGCGACGAACTGTACAAAGCCGCCTGGGAAGAGTTTGAGGCGCGCGAAAAAGCCATGGGCAAGGAAGTGTTTGAAGGCGCCATGCGGTTTGTGGCGTTAAATGCTTTGGATAACCTATGGATGGAGCATTTGGACACCATGGACCACTTGCGCGACAGCGTGCGGCTCCGCGGTTACGGGCAGCGCGACCCGCTGGTAGAATATAAACGCGAAGGCCACGAAATGTTCCAGCAGTTACTTGCGGAAATAAACCGCCAAATAGTTTACGGCATGTTTCGGGTTTCGGTAGAAGTCAAACAACCCCAAGTACAAACGGTAGATCCGTCTAAATTGGTAACGAATACAACAAACAGCTCCGAACAGTTTAATGCAAGTAGTTCCGCAGCGTCTGCATCCGCAAACCCTAAATTAGACACCATTGCCGCCCAGCTCGGCAAAACCCCCGAAGAACTTTCCAAAATAGGCCGCAACGACCCCTGCCCCTGCGGCAGCGGTAAAAAGTTTAAAAAGTGCCATGGGAAAAATGCATAATGCGTATGGAAAAATTTGAAACTCAAAATAGAGAAAGTAGGCTAGATACACTTAAGCGGTGTATTTTAAGCGGGGACCTAAACGGGACCATTGAGGCATTAAAAGCTGTTAATAAACATCTTACGGAAAGCAATACCTATTTTTATCCCAATGAATCTGATATTAGAAATTTATTGAGAATCAGGAATACCAGTATTGTGGTTAGTTTAGGTGATGGGGGTACTTCTAGACGTATAGTTAGCAGAAATGGAGATGAAATAAATTTTGAAATAAGCGAAAGAAATTCTACAGAGCAGGTGAAAGAAAATTGGAAAAGCATATGACACCGTTTTACGGGCAGCTAAAGCTTGCCCCTACTTAAAATACTAATTTTTAATAACACCGGGCTCTTGCAACAAGCCCATATTTACTATATAATTCATACATTCAATCAATCAGTAAATCAGGAAATTACTTTATGGCTAACGATTTTAAGAAAAAAGAACCTTCCAAAACTGAAAAAGTTTTGTACGAATTGTTCATGCATCAGCAGCATTTGGACCAGAATATTGCTACCACTTCGGCAACGGTTGTTTCTATGGGTATGCTGTTAAATGTAGACCCGGTAAAGGTGGCGGAGTTGCTTGTTAACGGCGGGGAAAAACTTAAGGACTACAGCAAGAAAATAAACGACGAAATAGACCGCTTAAGCCAAGAAAAGAAAAAGTCTGCCCCAGCCGCAGAAGCCGGCGAGGAACACTCCCACGAAAACCACGAACACACCCATTAGGGTGTGTTTTTGTATACGAAACAGAGTTATTTTGTTAAAATAAATGTGGTAGATAAAGTTTTATTGTTATGGAGAATGATGCAACTAACAAAATATTACCAGGCATATACCGCCACTTTAAGGGCGGCAGGTACGAGGTTGTGGGGGTAGCTAGCCATAGCGAAAATTCGGAAGAAAAATTCGTAGTTTATAAAAGTTTAACTACGGGGCTTTTGTGGGTAAGGCCGCTGCAAATGTTTTTGGAGAATATTAACCGCGAAGGCTACACGGGCCCTAGGTTTTTTAGAGAGGAATAATATGAAAATAGGCATAATTGGCAGCATGCAATTTACCGAAAAAATGGTTGAGGTAAGGGACAAGCTCAACCAGCTTGGCCATGACGCATTTATAACCAAACTGCACGAACCGTTTATAGGTAAGTCTGACGAGGAAAAGGAAGTTATTAAAATAGAACAAAAAAATAACCAGGATGCCATACGCGAATTTTGGCGGGAAATGCAAGGAGCCAATGCCGTGTTGGTGCTTAATTTGGACAAAAAAGGCATACCCAACTATATAGGTGGCAATACCTTAATGGAAATTGGTTTTGCCCATGTTTTGGACCAAAAAATATTTTTATATAACCCCATTCCTGATATTGAATTTTACAAAACCGAAATAGAAGCGGTTAAACCAATAATTATAAACCAAGACTTAACCAAAATATGCTAATGCCCATAGCCATTATTACCGGCAATGCCAGGAAATTTGAGGAGCTTAGGGACTTGCTCGCACCTATAAAGGTAGAGCAAGTAAATTTGGCTTTAGATGAAATTCAAGAATTAGATGCCAAAAAAATAATTGAGCATAAGCTAGAACTTGCAAGCCGGTTACACGGCGGGGAATGCATGGTCGAAGACTCGGCTTTGTATTTGGAAGCCCTAAACGGCTTTCCGGGACCGCTGGTCAAGTGGTTTGAAGACTCTTTGGGCTTACCAAAAATAGCCGAAATAGCTAAGGCCTTGGGTAACACCCGGGCCACAGTAGAAACGACTATTGGCTACAGTAATGGGAAAGGCCAATTTAAATTTTTTACCGGAACACTCACGGGTCAAATTGTAGAACCAAGAGGGGAGAAAGATTTTGGCTATGGCGCCATATTTGTGCCAAATGGCCACAGCAAAACCTTTGGCGAAATGGAACGGGCAGAAAAACACATCCTCTCCATGCGCGCCCAAGCCGCACAAAAACTAAAACAGCACTTGCTACATTCCCTATAAACTGTTGCCTATGTTACAATACTCCAATACTACAGAGTATTGGAGTATTGAATAATTAATTTGTTCATTATTTTCAAAACAAAAATATGGCAAAATTTCCAAAGAAACAAAAAACTAGCAAAGAATACACTCAAGAAATAATTGTCGATTTATGTACCGCTGTAGCCAATACTAAAAATCCGGCAGAAGCAGCGGAATTGTTGACAGACCTTTTAGGCAAACAGGAAATGGAAATGTTAGCGAGACGACTCCGTATAGCTAGTTTGTTATTGGAAAATTATACATACGAAGATATTTCGAAAGAATTGAAAGTTAGCCCCACTACAGTTTCAAGGGTAGTAACTTGGCTTAACTCTTCCGGAGATGGGTATAGGAATATTCTGGACAGGATAAAAAAGAAGCGTTCCGTACGTCATGAGAATGAGAAACCGTTTAACATGCAAGGCATGAAACGCAAATACCCTATGTATTATTGGCCACAACTCATGTTAGAATATTGGATAAAGAATTCCACTCATAAACAAAAAACTGCTATGCAAAAGATATTATCTAAACTAGATGCAAAATCGGAGCAATATAAAAATCTTATGGATTTACTCAATCAAACAAAATAGGCTAATACTCCAATACTCTGTAGTATTGGAGTATTAGCCTAATATTTGGGGGTTGGATAGTTTAATATTAATATAAGAATATGACAAAAAAACAGAATTCTGTACGGTTGCCGGGGCATGTGAAGCCTATTCGGTATGAACTTACCATCAAGCCTGACTTGGAGGCCTTTGTCTTTGAGGGCTCGGAAATTATAGACCTTGAACTAAGCAAGTCGAGTAATACAATTACTTTGCATAGCAAAGAATTAAACATAGAGAAAGCCGAGTGGGTAAAGGGCGAGAAGGAAATATGGGCGGCCGCTATTTCGTACGACACGAAAAATGATACCGCTACTCTGCGTTTCCCCAAACAGCTGCCCAAGGGCAAAGCCCAAATTAAGTTAGCGTTCCGGGGCGTGTTAAACGACCAGTTGCATGGTTTTTACAGGAGTAAATACACCCATAACGGGCAAGAAAAATTCTTGGCCACTACACAGTTTGAAGCAACCGACGCACGGCGGGCTTTCCCGTGTTTTGATGAACCCAGCCACAAAGCCGTATTTGAAATTTCCATTATCCACCCGGCCCATTTGACAGCTATTTCCAATACTGCACCGGTAAATGTCCGGGAGCATTCGCCCGGCTACACCATGGTAACATTTGCACCCAGCCCTAAAATGTCCACCTATTTGGTGGCTTTTATGGTCGGGGAATTTGAATATATAGAAAGCCAAACTAAGGCCCGAAAAAATAAAATAGGCAAAAGCAAGTTCAATTCCGTGCGGGTACGGGTATATACCACGCCCGGTAAAAAACACCAAGCGGATTTTGCCCTTAAAACAGCCGTGAGGGCTTTGGAATTTTTTGAAAATTATTTTGACATAGCTTACCCTTTGCCTGTTTTGGACTTAATTGCCCTGCCGGACTTTGCCTCGGCTGCCATGGAAAATTGGGGGGCGGTAACCTACCGGGAAACCGCTTTGCTGCTCGATGCAAAAAATTCATCAGCTATGAACAAGGAATGGGTGGCCATAGTAATAGTCCACGAGCTGGCCCACCAATGGTTTGGCAACCTGGTTACCATGGAATGGTGGACGCACTTGTGGTTAAACGAAGGCTTTGCCAGCTACATGGAGCATTTGGGCACGGCCGAATTATTCCCCGAGTGGGACATGTGGACCCAATTTTGCGACGGCCGATTAAACCAAGCCTTGGAGTTGGACGGTTTGGCCTCTACACACCCCATCGAAGTAAATGTCCACCACCCTAACGAAATTGGCGAGATTTTTGACTCAATTAGTTATGCCAAAGGCGCGAGTATAATACGCATGCTTGCCGAGTATATTGGCGAAAAAAACTTCCGCGAAGGGCTAAGAAGGTATTTAAAAAAGTATGCCTACCTTAACGCGGCAACCGAACATTTGTGGCAAGCTTTGGAAGAAGTGTCCGGCAAACCGGTTGGGGACATAATGCGGAATTGGACGGCCCAGCCTGGCTATCCCGTTATAGCGGTCAATTCCTTAAATAACGGTTCCGCGGTCTTAAGCCAACACCGCTTTTACGCCAGCTCGCTTGAAAAAAACCGCAGTAAGGATACGACAGTATGGAAAGTGCCCCTTTCGTGGACTGATGGCAAAACCGAAAAGAAAACGGTAATGGGAACCCAAAGCATGCTGTTTGTAGTGCCCAAAAAAGGCTGGTTAAAACTCAACGCCCGGGAAACTGGGGTATACCGGACATCGTACCCTGCCGCTTTGCTTGAGGGCTTGCTCCAACCAATTAAGCATAAACACTTAGGACCCGAAGACAGGCTGGGTATTATTCGGGATGCTTTTGCCTTGGCGGAATCGGGTTATGCGCCTACCGTGGAAAGCTTAAAGCTTATGGCAGCTTACACGCATGAAGATAATTATTCCGTGTGGACAGAGTTGTTAGGCAATTTATATAGTTTGGATAATTTATTGTTTGGCACGCCTTTATTTAAATAATATGTAATAGATTTTGTTAA
>CAYOXN010000008.1:7503-13913 GCA_964407965.1 uncultured Candidatus Saccharibacteria bacterium | reverse complement strand
CCCATAAATTGTTTGTTGGCTATGCCATAGGTTTAATAAAGCCTTTGGCCAAAAAGTTAGGCTGGAAAGCTAAAGCCAAGGAGCCGCATGCCCATACTCTACTTCGCAGCATGCTCTTGGGGGCGCTGGGCCGGTTTGGCGACGTGGAAACGGTTAAACTGGCTAAAAAAATGTTGCTGGGAGTCACGAAAAAGTACAATAAAATTTCTGCGGATTTGCGGGGGGTAGTGTACCACACCGCTGCAGCCTGGGGCGGACAATTGGAATACAGCAAAATACTCGAACTCCATGCCTCGGCGCCCACCCAAGAGGAACAGGACAGATTGGCCCGCAACCTGGCTTATGTCAGGAAACCCGATTTGGTAAAAAAGTTTTTGTCATTTGCCCTTTCCAAAAAGGTGCGCAACCAAGACGCCCCGTTTTTACTGGCTTCGGCTTTGCGCAATGCCTATGGCAGGCAAGAAGCATGGAAATTTATCCAAAAAAATTGGGATGAACTGACTAAACGCTTTGGCTTTGGCGGAAACTTGCTAAATAGGATTATCCAGTCATTGGCTTTCATAACTAACCCGGCAGATGCCCAAGCAGTGGAAGAATTTTTTAAGCAACATCCAGCGCCCGGGGCGCGCATGACCTTGCGGCAAGCTTTGGAAAAAATGCGCAGCCAAGGTGCATGGCTTGAAAAAGATTATGAATCTATTTACCAATGGTTAAGGTAAAACCAAATCCTCCCAAAAGCACAGTGGCACTGCGGCTAAAAGAAAAAAAGTTGGCACAAATAGCCAAGGTTATTTCAACGTGCGCCATATGCCAGCATAACAAATCGGGCAAGGCAGTTGCAGGGGAGGGGAATGCGAATGCCGATATTGTGTTTTTGGGCGAAGCTCCGGGTAAAGAAGAAGCCAAAACCGGCAGGCCGTTTGTAGGCCGCGCCGGCAAGCTTTTACGGGGGCTTTTGTCCGATATTGGCATTAACCCAGAAGACGTATATATTACCAGCCCGGTAAAATATTTACCCGACTACGTTACCCCGACATTGGAAGACATAACGCACGGCAAAACACATTTGGAAGCCCAGCTTAAAGTTATTGAGCCCAAAGTAATTGTACTTATGGGTAATGTTGCGGCCATAGCGGTGCTTGGCGAAAAAATCCCTATTGCCCAAAAACACGGGGAAATTATTAACCAAAACGGCCGACATTACTTTTTGTCTTACCATCCGGCGGCGCCGCTCTATTCACCAAAATTGCGTGAAGTAATAAAAAAAGATTTTGTTAAATTGAAAAAGTTTTTATTAGCGTTTAGCGTTTAGTGGGTAGCATTTAGCACTCTACTAAATTAGGTTTTAGGTATTAGGTGTTAGGTTTTAGGAAAAACTAAGCTAGTGATCAGTGGACAGTGAACAGTGGTCAGTATCAGCAAGGATCAAAAGCCATTAGTTAGATAATTAGCCATTGGGTTTTGATTAGAAATTAGATATTAGGAATTAGAAATTGGTGTTAATGGTTAAGGATAAAAGATCAAGGATTAAGGATTGCAGCCCATCTTGATTCTTAATTCATGATTCTTGATTCTTTGTGTGTGTTAAGGGTCAACCTGCCCGCGGTTCGACTGAGCTCGTCGTCGAAGTCCATTGGCTTCGCCTTCAGGCGATAGCAGGCGGGAGATAAAAGATAAAGGATATTCCCCCTACCTACTACCCACTAACCGCTACCTACTAACACGGTTTGCCTAAAAAGGCTTTATTTACTATAATACCTGGGAATTAATACTAACGTACATAACAGATGAAACCCAAAGTGAAGCTGTTTCTGCAGTTACTCGGCATCCTTTTGCTTGCCGCTGCGGCTGCCTGGATAGTGTATCCCAAAGGCAGTAAAATTAACCTCCAAAAATTAAAAATCAACTATAAGCAGGAGTTTAAAGTGCGCTTGGGCCTTGATTTGCAAGGCGGCTCGCATTTGGTTTACCAAGCGGACTTTAAGGACGTAAAACCGGAAGACCGGGCAGATGCATTAAACGCCATTCGCGACACCGTTGAACGAAGGGTGAACAGTTTTGGCGTTGCCGAACCGCTTGTACAAGTAGCCGGGGATGACCGGGTGATAGTGGAATTGCCAGGCATTAAAGACATTAACGAAGCCATTCGGCAAATTGGCCAGACGCCGTACATGGAGTTTAAAATCCAAAAGGCCGAACCTCCAGTGGTTACACCCGATGATTCAGGCCAAATTGTGTATGATCCTAACGACCAATGGCAGTCAACCGGGCTTTCGGGAAAACAGCTTAAAAAGGCAACTGTCGACTTCCAACAAGGCGTGGGCGTATCCAGCCAAGCCGTTGTTAAGTTGGAATTTAACGATGAGGGTAAGAAATTGTTCGCAGAAATAACTTCGGCAAACATCCAAAAACCAGTTGCTATTTTCTTAGACGGGCAGCTCATATCTGCGCCAACAGTCCAAAATGCCATTACCGATGGCACGGCAATTATTTCCGGTAATTTTACGACCAAAGATGCCAAAGAATTGGCTACCCGCCTCAACAGCGGCGCTTTGCCCGTACCCATTAAACTTATTTCCCAACAAAATGTAGGTGCAACGCTAGGCCAAGAATCTATCCATAAGTCGGTTATAGCAGGGCTTATTGGCTTGCTGCTCATAGCCATATTCATGATTTCGTATTACCGTTTTCCTGGGCTTTTGGCAGTCGTGGCTTTGGTTATTTATACGCTCGTTTCATTCATGGTGTTTAAAATAGGCATTTCTTTCACCGCGGTAGTCCTTGTAGGTTTGTTCTTCTTTTTAGGTATTACGGTAAATGCCAGGTTTGGCCTGTTGGCACTGTTGAGTTATGTAGCACTCATGCTTTTTAAGGCGGTTTCCCCGGTTACCTTGACCTTGGCTGGTATTGCCGGGTTTATCTTGTCCATTGGCATGGCCGTGGACGCGAACATCCTTATTTTTGAACGCCTTAAAGAAGAAATCCGTTCCGGTAAGGAAATAACCAAAGCTGTGGAAGACGGTTTTGCCAGGGCATGGCTTTCCATTCGTGACTCCAACATGTCTAGTTTAATTACCACCGCCATCCTTTATATATTCGGCACCCCTTCCATAAAAGGCTTTGCGGTAACATTGGCTATTGGTATTTTAATTTCCATGTTTACGGCCATTACCGTTACTCGGACTTTCTTAAAGCTATTTGTTGGAAATAATATTTTGTCGCACCCTTGGCTCTTTGGCGTTAGCCGAACCAAGCACAACGATTAAGTGTCCTTAATATCCTTAACTACCGGCGCATTACCCTACGTTTGCGCAACACAGAGTCAAGTTTATGTTCAATACCCTCAAATATTATAAATTGTGGTTCGTAATATCCGGAATATTGCTGGCCTTCGGCATTATTTCCCTTTCTGTTTATGGGCTTCGTTTAGGCATAGATTTCAAAGGCGGTACCGTGAGCGAGTTGCAATTTAAGCAAGCACCCGATATAACGAAAATTAAAGAGGTTATGGCAACCAAGGGTTTGGCCAACACCCAAGTCCAAACTACCGGCAATAACGGGAAGAAAAGCACGATGAAGTATTGGTTGAGTTGGGTAAGCAGGTAGGGGAGTTCCAGGAGACCCGTTTTGATTCGGTAGGCCCTGTGGTGGGCAAGGAATTGACCCGGAATGCCTTTTACCAGCTTATTTTGGTTTCTTTGGGTATAGTTTTGTATTTGGCCTATGCGTTCCGCCGTGTACCGCGGCCTGTGACATCCTGGCGGTTTGGCTGGTCGGCTATAGTTGCGCTCATCCACGATTTACTCGTTGTCCTTGGCGTATTTTCATTGCTCGGCCATTTTAAGGGTGTGGAAATAGACAGCATGTTTGTTACAGCCATGCTTACCGTATTGGGCTTCTCCGTACACGACACCATAGTCGTATTTGACCGCATACGCGAAAACCTAAAAGTCTACGCCGGCCAGAGCATAGAGTTTGTTGTCAACCATAGCATAGCCCAAACCATAGTCAGGTCATTAAACACCAGTTTGACAGTGTTGTTTGTCTTGCTTGCTTTGCTGCTTTTTGGCGGCGAGACCATTCGCTGGTTTGTCTTTGCGCTGTTTATTGGGGTAATTGTAGGCACATACTCTTCAATATTTATAGCATCCCCGGTGTTGGTGTTGTGGCAGCGATGGAAAAAAGCTTAAATTGTATAATTTTTTATTTAGCTATCCCGGCAGTGCGGGATAGCTTTTTAAATGCCATCGGTTGAGGAAAAAAATACTATTACATTAGATATTTGACATTAATCCAAGTTTGTGCTAAAATAGGAAATGTAAAAGAAAGTCAGCTATATTAGGCTTATTTAAGCCATTTTATATTTTAGCACTGGCCTTCTGTAATTATATGGGCATTTTAGACACCATAATTCATACTAAGCAGAGCGAATCGCTCCAGCAGTTTAATCCCGAAGAAATAGTACGGGAGATTTTAGGCAACCTTAAGGAACGTGACAAAGCCATTTTGACCAAACGATATGGCTTAAACGGCACCGAAATAAAGACTTTGGCTGCCATAGGTACTGAACAGAGCCTCACCCGTGAGCGCGTCCGCCAAATAGAAAAAGACCTTATTAAAAACCTCCGCAAGCAAGGTTTAACTAAGGAAGCTTTTGTCCGCACCCGCGATTTGCTTATAAATACCATAAATGAACACGGCAAAGTAATTTCTGAAGACCAATTACTCGAAGTTTTTGGCGTTCGGGAAGAAAAAGACAGGAATGCCATTATATTTTTGCTCCATTTAATAGAAGAATTGGAAAACTTTTTGCATGCCAACTACAAAAATTGCTGGTCAACCATACTCTTTAACCGGCAATTGCTGCATGAATTTGCTACCCATAGCAAGACTATTTTGGAAGGCAAGGGCAAGCCAGTCCATGAAAAAGAGTTCTTGGAAGCCTTTAAGGAAACCGAATTTTACCAGGCCAACCAGTTAGAATTGACTGACCGGGTAATTTTGAATTTCCTTGACTTAGCCCATGAAATAGAAAAAAACTCTTTTGACTTTTGGGGCTTGGAATCGTGGAAAGAAATTAAACCAAAAGATGTTGGTGACAAGGCTTATTTGGTCTTAAAGCACCATGGCAAACCGGAGCATTACTCTGTTATTACCGAAATGATAAATAAATCCAAGTTCGACAAGCGTACCGCTTATAAAGAAACGGTCCATAACGAACTTATAAAAGATTCCCGCTTTATCCTTATTGGCCGCGGCATATATGCGCTTTCCGAATGGGGTTACAAACCCGGCGTAGTGGCAGACGTAATAGCCGAAGTTTTAAAAGCCAGCGGCAGACTGCTTTCCCGCGAACAAATAATAGAAGAAGTCTTAAAACGCCGCGTAGTAAAGAAAAATACCATTTTAGTCGGCTTATCAAACAAGAAAATGTTTAAAAAAGTTGACCGTAATTTGTACGCCTTGGTACTTAGCGTATAATACCAATAGGCCCTTGTGCCAGAATTTTGATACAAAAACTAATTTCTCATGGAATTAATTAGCCAATCACTCTCCGGTTTTACCGAAATTTTCGGCATTTTTTGGCTTGTCTTTAAAAATGGCGGCTGGCTGCTTTTTATATGGGGACTTTTGTATGTCCTGTATAAAATGTACCGCGGTGAAATAGAACACCAATTTGTCCATAGCCAAGAATGGATATTTTTGAACATTAAGGTGCCAAAAGAAAATACCACAAGCACCTTGGCTGTGGAGTCAATTTTCGGGCAAATGCATGCCCTGCATTCCAGCCTGACTTTTGCCCAAAGGTATGTAGAAGGAAAAATCCAGCTTTGGTACAGCTTGGAAATAGTTTCGCTGGGCGGTAAAATTTCCTTTATTATCCGCGCCCCTAAAAAAATGAGGGAGTTGGTAGAAGCTTCGTTTTATGCCCAATACCCGAACGCGGAAATAACCGAAGTGGAAGACTACATGCAGAATATAACCTACGATCCCGAAACGTCACCCTATGACCTCTGGGGCTGCGAGTGGAAATTGCTGGAAGACGACGTGGTGCCCATAAAAACTTACCGGGATTTTGAACATCCGACGGCGGAAGAAAAAATAATCGACCCGCTTGCAGGACATTTTGAAGCTTTGGGTAAAATGGCCCCTTATGAATTTTACGGGGTACAAATAATTATCCAGCCTTTAGGGGACGGGGAGTGGAAGCCTAAAGGGGAGCGGAAAGTTAAAGAACTGGTCGGCGAAGAAGTGCCCCATGAGACAAGTTTTTTTGACTTGCTTATGGCCCCGTTCAATTGGTTTGCAAACTTTAGCTTTTTTGGCGGAGGCCATGGCGGCCACGGCCATGACGAGGGCAACAAGCCAAAAAACAATTGGCAATTTATGACTGAAACCGAGAAAGAGCG
>CAYOXN010000008.1:0-7493 GCA_964407965.1 uncultured Candidatus Saccharibacteria bacterium | reverse complement strand
GGGTAACGTTAGTTGAGCGTAAAATTAGCAAACCGGGTTATAAGACAAAAATCCGCCACTTGTACATGGCGCCCAAAGACAAGTTTGATGGTGCTAAAAAAGCGCTCGTCATTGGTTCGTACCGGCCCCTGGGTACGGCACAAGGTAACCAATTCAAACCGGACACTAAAAAAACGTGGACTGCTTTGGAATACCATATTTCCCCAACGCTGGAAGCCGCATACATGGACTACGAAGTAAAGCGCCGAAAAGTCCTCATCTTCAAAGGCTACAAGGACCGCGATATCCACTTGGGAAATCCCATGCCTATTTTTAACATAGAGGAATTAGCCACTATTTACCATTTCCCCATAACCCCCGAAGGTTCTGCTTCTACCGCCCCGGTTGAAAAGACAGACAGTAAAAAGTCGCAAGCCCCAGCCAATTTACCCGTCGTGGAAACGTAGGTTCCCACCGGGCAATGTTTCTTTTTTGAAACTCAAGCTGCTTATTCCTGTTTCCATGTTGTGTTTCGGTAATAGATAGTATACATTGAAACTAGAGATATACGTATGTCCGACGAAAACGAACAAATAACCGTATTTGCCAAAACCAACTTCCGTAACAAGGAAGTGCCTTTTGGCATTAAAACCGACGACCGCCGCCGCCACATGTACCTCATTGGTAAAACCGGCATGGGCAAGACGACTTTAATGGAAAATATGGTCATCCAAGACATCCGGAATGGCCATGGCGTAGCTTTTTTAGACCCACATGGCGACTCGGTGCAGCGTATTTTGAATTCGGTTCCCAATTACCGCGTTAACGACGTTATTTATTTTAATCCTGCCGATTTAGACTACCCGGTAGCTTTTAATATTTTGGAGTCGGTAGACCCAAAATATAAACATTTGGTAGCGTCGGGGCTTATGGGGGTTTTTACCAAAATTTGGGCAAATTTGTGGTCGGCGAGAATGGAATATATATTAAACAACACCATTTTAGCTTTACTCGACAGCCCGGGTAACACCCTCTTGGGTATTACGCGCATGTATGTGGACAAAAAATACCGGAAAAAAATAGTCGACAACATCCGCGACCCAATGGTAAAGGCTTTTTGGACCGATGAATTCGCCAACTATAACGAAAAATACCGTACCGAAGCCATTGCTCCCATACAAAACAAAGTTGGGCAATTTTTGTCGTCCGGCATTATCCGCAATATAGTCGGCCAGCCCAAGAGTACTATAGATTTGCGTGAAATAATGGACCAACGGAAAATTTTAATTATGGACCTGTCCAAAGGCAAAGTGGGTGAAGACAACTCCGCATTACTTGGCGCCATGATAGTCACCAAACTGCAGTTGGCCGCAATGTCCCGTACGGACATTCCAGAACATGAGCGCAAAGATTTTTACCTCTATGTCGACGAGTTCCAAAATTTTGCCACAGAAAGCTTTGCCACCATTTTGAGCGAAGCCCGCAAATACCGCCTTAATTTGATAGTCGGGCACCAATACATTTCCCAGTTGGAACAGGACAAAAGCACCAAAGTACGCGATGCCATATTCGGTAACGTAGGGACTATGGTGTTATTCCGCATTGGGGCTGCCGATGCCGAATTTTTGGAAACGGAGTTTGAACCGATTTTTACCCCGAACGACCTGGTAAATTTGCCCAAGTACCATATTATCCTCAAGCTCATGATTAACGGCGTAGCCAGTGAGCCTTTTTCTGCCGTAACTATGCCGCCCAGTCCTGAATGGGTTACGGAAAACGGGGACAAGGTCATAAAAGTTTCCCGAGAGCGTTATGCTAACCCCAGGCTCGACGTGGAAGACAAAATCTCCCGCTGGATGGGTGCGGAATTCCACCAGGAAGTGGCCGTACTTTCGGCAAATGTAGGTGCTGCTGGCCAAAGCGCCATGCCTGAAACGTTAGTTATTAATAACCAACCGGAAGTGGTCGTTGAAAATGTCACGGAACAGCCAGTGGCCATAAAAACTATAGAAGCCCATAACCCGCCCGAACCCGCCGCGCAGACTGAAAACGCCGGCCAAATGCCAGCCGTAAGTGCGCCAAAAGTCATTATCCACAATTCTGAACCAAAGGAACATAATGAGCATATAAGCGAACCACCCAGACCAGTCCGCCCCAACGTGCCTAGCCACAATCGCCAGCGAAGCGGTAATGCCCCGCATAAGCCTGGTTTCCCACATAGCCACAGGGGTAATGATCGCCAACGGCAAACCATGAAGCCAAAAAATGCAAACAAAAAAGAAAACCCCATTTGGGGCATGGTGGCTGAGTTAAACAAGCAAAAAATCTTCAATCCTGAGCCCGAAACGCAAACTTCGGGAAATATTGGGCCTAGCCAGGCTTCCAACCCGCCGGAGGTGGTTACCGAGGCTCCCGTACCCGAACCAAGCCCCCAAAATACCACTCCGATTCCGCACCATGATAGGACCGTCATTAAACCCGGCCAAACCCACAAATTTTAAAACCACCCCGCTCGTACGGTAGCAGGGTGGTTTTTATGTGCTTATAAATGCTTTTTAAGTTCAGATTCTACAATATTTTTTGGCGCGGCACCTATCATTTCGCCTACCATTTTTCCGCCCTTAAAGAATTTTAAGGTAGGGATGCTCATGACATTATAACGCATGGCCAATTGGCCATTTTCGTCGACGTTTACTTTGCCGACTTTTATTTTACCGGCGTATTCGTTGGCTAACTCTTCCACGATAGGTGACAGGACTTTACAGGGTCCACACCACACGGCCCAGAAATCAATCATGACCGGAAGTTCAGAATTCAACACCTCCTGTTCAAAGTTTTGTTCGGTAATAGTAATTTCGCTCATAAGTTTGTGTTTAATTGACTTGCAAGGGGATTTAGTATTCCCATATGCCCACCTGGTTATATTATCCACAAGCAAAAAGCTTGTCAATTGGATATAATAAATACAAGGTTATTGGCAAATATAAACTATTTAATTTGAAACCCATACTCAAACAAAATTTACAAACCGGTTGGACAGCTTGTTATGCCATACTTAGCAGGGCGCGTAAATTATTAACTAGCCACCGTAGTGTTTTTATAGGGTTGTGGTTGGGAGCAGCCGGATTAGGCGTGTGCGCGTATGTTATAGCCAGCCGCATACACCAGTATCCGCCCGCGGAAACAGACCCAACATTGGCAGCGGCCCCTCAAGGCAAGCCTGCGGTATTGGGCTTGAGCGATATTCGTGGGTTGGAACAAAAAATTCCAGAGCCTAAACTTGCCGTACCGTTTGCCCTGAATTTTTCTTCCGTTACGGCAAAAAGTTTCTTAGCTTATGACGAAGCAACCGGGGAAATTTTAGCTGAACGGTCCCCGCAAGAACAGGTGTCCATTGCCAGCCTTACCAAACTGCTCACCGCCCTTATAGCCTACGAGAACTTGGATATGGACGAACGTGTAACCATCCAAAATGAAGACCTTATAGCGGTTCGGCCCGTTGTGGGCCTCAAGCCGGGAGAAGTTATTAGGGTAGTTGATTTAATAAACAGCATGATAGTCGGTTCTACGAACGACGCAGCTTTAGCCTTGTCCAACCACGTGGCAAAAAAATTAAATACCCCTTTTGCCGACCTCATGAATAAAAAGGCCAAAGATTTAGAAATGGAGCAAAGCCATTTTTCAAATCCGTTGGGTTTTGACAGTTGGTATAATTATTCCACGGCCATGGACATAAAAAAATTGGTCAGCGCAACCCAGTCCAAGGCTTTGTTTGCTTTGGCAGGCAGGAAAACGCATTATGATTTTACGGACCTGGAAGGCCGTGATTATACCATTGCCGCAACAAACAAGCTTATAGCCAGCCATGAAGACATAGAAGCCATAAAAACCGGCTTGACCCCCGAAGCGGGCGGGGCCATGGTTGTGCGCGCCAAAAAAGACGGCCATAGCGTGATACTTATAGTCTTAGGCAGCTCGCAACGGGAACAGGATACGTTAGCCATTAAAGAAGAGGTGTTTTGCAAATTTATTTGGCACTAACCCTAGAGTTTTATTACAGACGATGCTGCAGTGGCGGGCAATCGTACCCAATGTTGGCGGTTTTAAATTACCGTTAAAGCCAGATTTATGGTATAATTTACATATCACATTACCTTTCATATCGCATGGAATACTCCACTCTCCTTAAAGTATTTTATTTAACTTCGCTGGCTTTCATACTTTCCCTGGCTGCAACCCCACTTCTAACAACGTTCCTTTATAAGCATAAATTAGGCAAACAAATTCGTGCCGATGGCACCACGCCGCTGTTTACCAAATTCCACTTGGCAAAAGCGGGGACTCCCACCATGGGTGGAATTTTGGTTTGGGCGACCACAATTGCGCTTGCTGTCTTCTTTTGGTTTTTGGATAGGGCAATAAATTTGGGCTTTGCCCACCAATATAATTTCTTAACCAGGAAAGAGACCTTGTTGCCTTTGGGCGCTTTTTTAGGGGCAGCCCTCGTGGGGTTATTGGATGATTGGCTTGATATACGAAAAATGGGCGCACAAGGCAAAGGGCTTAGGTTCCGCGTAAAAATATGGTTGTATGCCATAGTTGCAGCCATAGGCGCCTGGTGGTTTTATTTTAAGTTAGGCTTTACCCAATTGCATGTGCCCTTTTTAGGGACCTTTGACTTTGGCATTTGGTTTATCCCGTTTTTCTTGCTCGTTGTCATAGCCACAAGTTTCGCGGTCAACCAAACCGACGGCTTGGACGGCCTAGCGGGCGGCAGCCTTATGATAGCCTTCTTTTCTTACGGGCTTATAGCTTTTATCCAGGGTAAAGAAAATTTAGCCGCTTTTATTGGCGTAATAATTGGCTCGCTCCTTTCATTTTTGTGGTTTAACGTCTACCCGGCCCGGTTTTTCATGGGAGACACCGGTTCAATGGGTTTGGGCGTATTGTTGGCCATTATTGCTTTTTTAACCAACTCGGTATTTCTTTTGCCGGTTATAGGTTTTGTTTTCTTAATAGAAGCGGCAACTACTATTATCCAAATTATTTCCAAACGGGTGTTCAAACGTAAAGTGTTCCTGTCTGCACCTATCCATCACCACTTCCAAGCGCTCGGTTGGCCGGAAACTAAAATTACCATGAGGTTTTGGATCATTGCCGCCATAACCGGTATTGTGGGGGTAATAATGTATTTTGTGGGCTAAGAAAAAATCAAGAATCAAGAATCATGAATTAAGAAGGACTGCAATCCTTTATCCTTTATCTTTAATCCTTTACCATTAAAACCAATTTCTAATTCCTAATATCTAATTTCTAATCAAAGCCCAATGGCTAAATGTCTAACTACTGGCTTTTTTAACTCCGAAGTCACTTAGCACTAGCAACTTAGCACTTAGCTCTAACTAATAACTTTAAGAGCGTTCAACTAAACTACTGATTCCCAATGTATTCCCTGCTTATAAAAAACGCAACAGTGTATGACGGTACCGGTAAACCGGGCAGCCGTTTGGATGTGGCGGTCCAGGGAGACCAAATAGTCAATGTTGCACCCAATATTCCGGTACAAGCCCAGAGTGTCATAGACGCGGAAGGTAAAATTTTAACTCCCGGATTTGTAGATATCCAAAACCACAGTGACAGCTATTGGCAATTGTTTGACAATCCAGGCCTGCACAGTTTAGTCACCCAGGGTTTTACCACGGTATTGATAGGTAACTGCGGGGCCAGTTTGGCGCCTTTGCTTTCCAGGGATGCATTGCTTTCCATACAAAAATGGCACAGCTTGGAAGGCATAAATATCAACTGGCAATCTTTTTCCGAATATATTGAGGAGCTTTCCAGGCGGCGGTTTGCCTGCAATGTAGCCAGTTTAGTCGGCTATTCCACGCTGCGGCGAGGTTTGGTTGGCGACCAGGTTAGGGGATTGGAAAAGCCGGAAATGGAAGCCTTAAAACGGGTACTAAAAGAAAGTATGGACGCCGGGGCATTTGGCCTTTCGTCCGGTTTGTCGTATGCGCATGAAATTATAATTTCCGAGTTGGAACTTTTTGAATTAGCCAAATTGGTAGCCCGCGAGAAAGGCTTGTTTTCGGTGCATTTAAGGAACGAAGACGGCGAAATTTTGGAAGCTTTGGAAGAAGTATTAGACATAGCAAAAAATGCCGAAGTAAACACAAAAATCTCCCACTTAAAAATCCGCGGTAAACAAGATTGGCATAAGCTGGGAACCATGCTTTCCATGCTTGAAGAAGCTTATCACCAGGGGACCAATGTGCATTTTGACGTCTACCCTTATGACACCATTTGGCAAGTATTGTATTCTTATTTGCCGAAGTGGGCCGTGGAAGGCGGCCGCACTATGATGCTCAAACACTTTGAGGATTCCGTGCAAAAAAATAAAATTTTAGTGTATTTGAACAACAGTCCCGTTGATTTTCCAAAACTCATGGTCGCTTCCACTGCCAGCAGGTTAAATTTGGTGGGCAAAACCGTTGCCCAAGTGGCCAAAAACCTCGAAGTCTCCTCCGAACAAGCCGTATTACACCTTATCCAAAACGGGGGCAGTGAAGTGCTGGTGTTTGAAAATAATTTAAGCCAAGAACAAGTGTGGCAATTAGCCATGCACCCTTTGGGCTTAATAGGTACCGACGGCGGCGGTTTTTCCATAGAGCACGAAGGCAAGCTTGTCCATCCCCGTTGTTTTGGTACGGCGCCTAAATTTTTAAGGCATGTCAGCGACACAAAAACCATAGACATGGCAGAAGCCATAAAAAAGTTGACTAGCGAACCGGCAGCAAAAGCAGGTTTTATTAGACGCGGCCAAATTAAAATTGGCAATTTCGCGGACTTGGTGGTATTTGACCCCGCCACCATAAAAGACAAATCCACGTACGAGAACCCTTACCAATACAGCACGGGTATTAATTATGTCTTTGTAAACGGCAAAGCCGTAGTCCAAGACGGGGTATTAACCGAACAACTGCCTGGATATGTCTTGCGGAAAAAATAACGAGTGATATATGCGCGCGGAAGATTTGCAGGGAAAACTAGTTGGCATATTGGGCTATGCCCAAGAAGGCAAAGCCTTAGCCCGGTATTTGTTGAAGCACGGAATAAAACCCGTGCTCTTTGATGTAAAAGCCTGGCAAGACTGGACCACGGAAGAGCAGGAAGCCATCCGGAATTTGGGCGTGAATGTCATTTTTGGTCCGGGGTATTTAAATGAACTTAAAGGCTTTGACGTCGCATTCCGCAGCCCGGGAATACGGTTGCTTGAGCCCGCTTTGCTCAAAGAACAGCAACGGGGCATGGTGCTGACGAGCCAAATAAAATGGTTCCTGGACCGCTCTCCCGCCATGGTTATTGGCGTAACCGGGACCAAAGGCAAAGGGACAACCTCTACGCTCATATATGAGATGCTTAGCCAGCATTTTAAAAATAATCCGCATACCCGCATATACCTTACCGGCAACATTGGTAAAGAAGTAAATCTTATTTCATTTGACAATGGCAAT
>CAYOXN010000007.1:20058-22202 GCA_964407965.1 uncultured Candidatus Saccharibacteria bacterium | reverse complement strand
GTAAAAGTATGCCGGCTTGACCAGCCCAGTGGGCTATTCGGAGGTGAGTTTCCTACGACCGGGAGGTCGAGGAAACTCTCTGAGGATGCGGATGAGCAAGATAGTATTATACCCGCCTGGCGGAGCCAGGCAGCCGCTCAGATTGGTCAGTCTATGGTAGCGTGTCTGAGCGGGAAGCTGTAATTAAACCCTCGTTATAATTGCTGCAGCCCAGTTCGCTAAAGGGTGATCTATGCCGCGATAGGGCTGCATTCCCCAACCATCATCGCTAGGGAAAAGTATATGGATTATACCTGTTTTTTAAAGTTTGTCAACACGAAAAATGGTGGCTAGTTGTTTAGGCTAGCCACCGAAAGTAAACTAGGACAAGGGAAAAAGCCTCTTTAAAATTGTAGGGCTGGCTGCACGCCAGGACGCTGCTTGCTATGTATCCCTCTAAGGTACACCCAAGCTGCGTACAGCCAGTCCGGGATCCCGGAGGTTGCAAGAAAGGGGATCCGCAATATATGACTTTTATTTAAGCCCAAACTTACGTGCTCTTGTCTTTAGGAAGTTAGGGGAGTAATATTTTGTATGAAAGGAGGGCTTTATGTCCTCGGAAATTTATGTAGGTATGGAAGTGGCTTGCTTGCTGCCAGGGCACGGCGAGTGTTCGGCGGAGGTATTCCAGTTCAGCATTGATGTAGCGTTCTGTGTTGTTTTGGACGGTGACTGCCACGTCCTTAGTTTTTCACTAATCACGGGTGAAAATCTAGACGGCCTGCCCAACTGCCGCCTGCTGCTGCCCAATCCCAATCCCATTTCCAACTAACCCGCCCAAACCCCCACCCCTCGGTCCGTCCCCGGACCGTTTTTAATTTGCAACATTAAAATATATAAATTCATATAATTTTTTCACATATGTGAAAAAATTATATGAAAATTTAAAACTAGCAAATTAACCGCCAGTTAAAAAGTATGATTTTGTCTTTTTTTCACATATGTGAAAAAATGCTAAGAAATGATTAAAATAATTTTACAAATTTAGGTTAGGGGATTGCTTAATAAGATTCTTTTTAACGAAGTTAACGAAGGTGGCCATTGTATGGGGACCTTGGTATAGTCAAAGCAACTTCTTTACTGCCCTTCGACTTCGCTCCCTTCGACTTCGCTCAGGGCAATAAAAAAACTCGAACTTACTTCGGGTTTTATTGTTGGTAGCCCTATTGGGAAAACAATGGAATCAAGTTGTCGAGGATTTGCGCGAATGGCAGGTCTTAGGCAGGGAGATAACAGTGTCGGTGTAGGTTTTGCTTTTTTGGCTCAGAATCGCTAAACTATGGTAATTGCTGACTAAACGGCAAATCACGTAAAGGAGGTTGTAATCGTGAAGCGACAAAAGCGTACTGCTACCGTTCTCGCCATAGGTGAGGGCGAACAGAAGCTCCGCAAGGAGCGCGACCAGAAGAAGGCCATGGAAGCATTACAGCAGGGTATCGGAGAGGTCGCAAGCCTCAATGCTCGGTTGCATTCGCTTCTGACCGAAGAGCGGGCTGCCAGACAACGGCTGTCGGGCGGAATGTGGAACGACGGCTACGAGTGGGTCGTCACGCTTGATATCCAGAAGGAAGGCTTCGTGAACCTTTCGAAGCCTATCAAGGTCGGCGAACACACGCACCGGCTGTGGAGATACGGCAAGGAATTCACGAACTGCCAGATTACTGGCAAGTTCGAAGGCTTCGAGCGCAACGTCGGAATCGGAGTAGAACCGGAGTACGCTTACGTGTTGAGCCATGTCACAAACTTCGCCAAACACCCTGACGTTCGTGCCTCCATTCGCCTCCGCGACGTCGAGCGCGTGGTCGAGTTGAAGCTCGTTCCTCGTAAAGACAAGAGCGAGCAAGCACTGTACTCCTTGCATGGAATCAGCGCCCGTCCTGACCGCGACAAGGTCGCGTGACCACGGTCTACTGCAACATACGTGAACCCGAGACTTACGAGGCCTCGGGTTCTTTTTTAATTTCCCCCTCGGCGAATTCCTCCAAATTAGCAGGGATATATTAACGAAGGTGTATTAACGAAGGTGACCATTGTATGGGGACCTTTGCATACTTCTTTACTGCCCTTCGACAAGCCCCCTTCGACAAGCTCTGGGCAAAATAAAA
>CAYOXN010000007.1:18978-20048 GCA_964407965.1 uncultured Candidatus Saccharibacteria bacterium | reverse complement strand
AACTTAGGTTGGGTATTTTATTTTGGTAGCGCATAAGGGAATCGAACCCTTGTTCCAGCGCTGAGAACGCTGTGTCCTAGCCACTAGACGAATGCGCCTTAACTAAAACTTTAAAAAGTTTAGCAGATTTGGGGATTTTTGGAAAGAGTGGTATAATAGTGTTACAGACCTGCAGAAAGCAACGGAATTATACTGCAGAAAAAATCCTGAAACAAAAAGTTAAAAACGGGCTGGAAAATGACATCAAAACTAAAATTTCCCGAAGGTTTCCTTTGGGGTGCGGCTACAAGCGCCCACCAAGTGGAAGGCGGTAATGTAAATTCGGACTGGTGGGAATGGGAACATAGCACTAAGCGCTTAAATGAACTAAAGGCCAAGGGCCTAGCGGCAGCCGACTTCCAAAGCGGCCAGGCTTGCGACTCGTACCACCGGTACGAGGAAGATTTTAATTTGGCCAAAGAACTTGGCCATAACGCCCACCGGCTTTCGGTGGAATGGGCCCGCATCCAACCCACCCAAGAAACCTTTAGCGAAAAGGAACTGGACCATTACGAAAAGGTACTGCAGTCCGCTCAAGCCCATGGCTTAAAAACATTTGTTACTTTGCATCACTTTACCAATCCCCAATGGTTTTCCAAAATAGGCGGTTGGCTTAACCCGGGAGCAGCCGAATTGTTTGAGCGATATGCCGAAGCAGTGGGGAGGCGGCTAGGGCAGTACACGGATTTTTGGATAACCATAAATGAGCCGGAAATATACACTACGCATGCCTATGGCCGCGGCAAGTTCCCGCCCCACCATAAAAGCATGAGGGAAGTCTGGCAAGCCACCCAAAATATTATCCGTGCGCACAATTTGGCCGCGCCCAAACTTAAGGGTTTTACCGGCAAGCCGGTAAGCATTGCCTACCATTTGTCGGACTTACAGCCCATTAGCCGGTGGTCTAACCTGACCGCCTCGCTCAGCCATTATTTTGCCAACGAGTACATTTTGGAGCGGACTATTTCCCACTGCGACTACATAGGTGTGAACTATTACAACCACCACCACATTGGCCTGTTTGGTCCGCG
>CAYOXN010000007.1:9061-18923 GCA_964407965.1 uncultured Candidatus Saccharibacteria bacterium | reverse complement strand
TACACCCCGAGGGGTTGGAGCGGGTGCTTAATAAACTTAAAAAATACCACAAACCCATTTATATTACCGAAAATGGCCTGGCTGACCGTTTGGATAACAAGCGTGAAAAATTCATTAAACAGCACTTGTTGTTTATCCACAAAGCTATTGCCCAAGGGGCGGACGTGCGCGGTTACTTGTATTGGTCTTTGTTAGATAACTTTGAATGGGAAAAAGGTTTTGCGCCGAAGTTTGGGCTTATAGCCATAGACCGCGAAGACTTGCTAAGGCGAAAAATCCGCCCCAGCGCCCTGGCCTATGCCAAGATTTGTAAGGAAAATGTGTTGGAGGTGTAACTTAAATAGTTATCAAGTAGACTCTACTAAATACTAAAATAAACTAAATTACTAAATTAGGTTTTAGGAAAAACAAAACTAGTGGTCAGTGGAAAGTGGCCAGTGGCCAGTAGCTGCAAAATTCAGAAGTTGGTAATTAGGTATTTAGTCATTGGGTTTTGATTAGAAATTAGATATTAGGAATTAGAAATTGGTGTTAATGGTAAGGATCAACCTGCCCGCGGTTCGACTGAGCTCACCGTCGAAGTCCACAGCCTAAGCCCTGAGGCGATGGCAGGCGGGGGATAAAAGTTCAAAGATAAAGGATATTTTCCTGCTTACCCTACGCTCCTACTCAACCACCAACTTCCCCTTCATGCCCATTTGGCGGTGTTGGCCAACGGAGCAGTAGTATTCAAACGTCCCGGTTTTGTCGGCAACAAATTCCACAGTGGCGCTTTGGCCGGCTTGGATTTGCGGCGTGCGGGCATTAAATTCGTCTATAACCCAGTCATGGAAGCCGACTTTGTTGTTAAATACAATTTTCACTTTGTCACCCTTTTTGACCTTAATTTCGCTTACCGAAAATGAAAAGTTATTGCCGTCGACATTAAAGGTTTTGGTTTCTGCGGAAGTGTCGGCCGGAGGAGTGGGGGTGGGTGCGGGGTTAGCCGAAGTTTCCTCTTCCAAGGTTTCGACCTCGGGTTCGGTTTTGGGTTTTTGCATATACCGCGCAAGGGCATAGCCTCCCCCGAGTACAAGCACAATAATTATTATCCAAATAAGCGCTGCGGATTTTTTAGGTTGTTGGTTGGGAACTGGTTGTTCGTCCATAAGGTCCTTTCGTTTAGTTAAAATAATGCTCAGCCCATATAGTATACCATTAAATAGGTATACATAAAAAATTTCCCCCTATTATCATGGGGGAAATTTTATATTGGTTGGGTAGCCGGTACAAGGAATTTAGAAGGTTTCCTTTTCGCCAATCCAAGAAACAAACAAGAGCGGAACAACAAAGAGCGTAAGGAATGAAGAAAGCATAAGGCCAAAAATGACCGCGCTGCCCAAAGCCCGCCAGAGGTCGTTGGAAAGGGTAATGGGCAAAATCCCGAATATGGTACAAATGGAAGTAATAAATATGGCTTCGAGCCTGGACTTGCCGGCATCGACAACCGATTCCATGAACGGAATGCCGCTTTTTAAGTTCAAATTCATTTTGTCCACGAGAATAATGGCATTTTTAACCACAATCCCAAACAGCGCCAAAATGCCAATAAGCCCCGGGAAGCTGAGGTGTACATCAAGCAAGGCCATGCCCAGGAATACTCCTATTAAAGCAAGCGGAATGGTAAAGAGCACTATAAAAGCTTTGCGGAAACTGTTGAATTGGATAATGAGGGTCGAAACTATGAGCAAAATGGCAATGACCATGGCCCGAATGACAGAAACCACCGATTCGGTATTTTGTTCGTTTTGCCCGCCGTAAACTATGGAGTACCCCGAGGGTAAGTTGTAGTTGCTTATGCGCTTTTTAAATTCTGCCAAAATGAGGTTGGAGTTCGTGCCGCTACCCGCACCTGCCGAAAGCAGCACAGTCCGTTTTTGGTCAATGCGGGTAATGGAGTCTACGGAAGGCTTGAGCTCTATGGTCGCAACGTCCTTAAGGAAAACCGGTTGTTTGCGTAAATTGAGGATTTGCAGGTTTTGCACGTCCTGGAGGTTCGGCAAATGATCTTCGTCAAATTTGGCAATAATTTTTGTTTCCTTGCCGGCTTCAATGACGGTGGAGACTTCCGTGCCGGAAATGGCCATGCGCAACGTTGAGCCGACATATGCGGCGTTCAAATAATTTTGCTCCAGTTTGACCGGGTTTAACGTAAAAGTGTATTCCGGCGCGCTGTCCTTGAGGGAAATATCTACGTTAACAACTCCGGGTATGGTAGCGAGTTTGGGTTCTAACTCATGGGCTATTTGGCCTAGTTTGTTTAGGTCGTCGCCTTTTATGCGGGCTTCAAACGCGGCGCCGGAAGGGGGGCCGCCTTCGGGGCTTGAGACGGTAATAGTAGCGCCGTCGATATGGGAAATTTCTTCCCGCAGCTTGTCTGCAAATTCAAACGATTTTACGTTGCGTTCTTTTTTGTCCTTTAAGGTGAGGGTTATGGAAGCCACGTTACTGGCCGCGCGGCCTTGCGAGAGGGGACTGGGCCGCCCTACCACCGTAGAAAAGTTAGCTATTTCCTTATACCCCAAAAGCTTTTCTTCTAACTGCCTGACTATGGAGTCGGTTACCTCGAGTTTTTGGCCAACGGGCATGCGGATATCTATATATACGTAGTCAAAATCGGACGGCGGGAAGAATTCGCTTTTTACTATGCCCGTGGCCGGCATGGCGACTGCAATTACAAAGAGCAGGCTAATGGCACCAGCGGTCCAGCGGCGGCTTTTTTGCGTGCCAATAACCCGGCGCAAGTACTTTTCATACAGGGGCAATACCCGGTCAAAATGGACTATGCCATGCATAAGCCGGGAAGTAAACGAAGGGTTTTGGTGCGAGGTTTGTTCGCGGAGCTTTTTCTTTATATGTTCTTCACTGTCCCATTCCTGCTCCACAAGCCGTTCGTTAGCATGCAATTCGGCGTGACCCCCTTTTTCGTACCACCACATGGCCCAAGCCAAGCTGGCCGTAAGGATTATGCCTATGCCGTAGCCCAACCAACCGCCGGAGAGGAAGAAAACGCCGGCCAGGACTAGGAGCAGTATTTCGGTGAGCCAGAAAAATTTACGGGTAAGCCTAATGCGTTCGAGAACTGCTGCTAGAGGGTGGTTAATCATGAGAGCCACCAGGAGCGAGCCAATTAACGTAATAGAAACCGTAATAGGAATGGACTTAATGTATTCGCCCATAATTCCCGTGGAAAAAAGCAGCGGCAAAAACGCCCACACGGTAGTTAAGGTAGTGGTGGTGAGTACTATTTTAAAGTCATTCAATACCAACAGCACGGCTTCTTCCGGGGTAAACTTACCGCTGTTTAAATATTGTTTGGTGGCGGAAACGACGACTATGGCGTCATCTACCAAAAGCCCCAAAGCCAATATGAGGGAGAAGAGGGAAAGGAAGTTTAAGCTTATGCCAATTATTTGCAAGGCTGCAAAACTGACAAAAAACGTTAAGGGAATGGCTAAGCCGGCCACAAACGCTTCCTTTAAGCCCACAATAAGGAAGAGGATGCCGAAAACCAAAAGCAAAGTCAGTATGAAGTCGTGGGTCAGTTGGTCAAAGTCGCGTTCAACGAATTTTGCGGTATCGTATGTGACGTCGTAGCTGACACCGGGTGCAAACGTCTTAACTGTTTCCTCGGTGGATTTTTTTATGCTTTCGGCAGTGTCCAAAATAGAGCTGCCGGTGCGTTTAATAATGGAAAGCGTAACCCCATTTTGCGGTTTTTCTCCCGCAATGGACAGCCGGGAAAGCACCGTCTTTTTTATGGCTTGTTCTCTCACCTGGGCCAGGTCGCGCACGGTAACCACGCTGCCGGAGTCGGTATGGCTTACCGCTATGGCACCTATGTCTTCGGCGGTGTAAACGCGCGAGTCTGTGCGTATGGGGTAAATGAATTTTTGGCCTTCAAAGTTGCCTGCCGGAAAGCCCAAGTTGGTTGCGGCTATAGCTTGGTTTGCCTGGTCTGCCGAAATGCCATAGAACAATAGTTTTTGCGGGTCGTAGGCAATTTCAAATTCTTTTTCGTCGCCACCGGAAATATTAATTTCCCTGACGCCCGGAATTTTTTCGAGTTCGGTCTTTAAATCGTCCCCGTATTTCCGCATGGTAAACCCGTCGTATGGCCCGGTTAAAACCAGGGTAAGTATGGGTTCGTCATCGAGTGAAATTTCCGTAACTACCGGATCTTTGGCATCGGAAGGCAACTCTTTTTTTGCGTCGGTAACTTTGTCGCGTAGCCCCCGTATGGCGTCTTTTAAGTCTTCTTTGGCGTCAAATTCCACGGTGAGGGCGGAATATGAGTTAGCGGAGGTGGAGGTAAGTTTGTCGAGCCCTTTCAGTCCCGCAATTTTTGCTTCGAGTTTTTTTGTAACCAATTCTTCCACGTCGGCAGGGGAAGCGCCGGGGTATGCCGTGCTGACCACGGCAATGGGGATTTTTACTTCGGGGTTAGATTCCCGCGGCAAACTGAAAAAGGAATATAAACCGGCTGCCGTCAGTAAAATAATAAGCAAAAGCACCACGCGAAAATTGGTGACAAAGAAATTCAGCCACATGTTTTTGAGCTGCGGCTGGAATTCCAGACGTTCCAAATAGCGCTGGTCAGTCGTTCGATGAGACTCAGACTGACCCTGAGCTGTGTTGGAGGGGCCGGAAGATGGAGGTGTAGCCGGGGTGTTTGTCTCGGATCCAGAAGTATCGTTTTGCATAATATGTTAGAAAAATTTCAAATAATTTCTAATTTCTAATTGACCTAAACTCTAAAGAAATTCCAAATAACTTTCTAAAATGTGCGGATTTATGCGCTCTCATTCATTTAGTAATTAGGTTAATTAGGAACAATTAGGACAATTTATTCTATGTTCACCTTCTGTCCGGCTTTCAGTTCATACACGGTGGTGACTAACTTCATTTCCGGGGTTAAGCCTTCTTTGACTTCCACAAATTCCCCGGCAACCGCACCGAGCGTAACTGTTTTTTCTTCCAGCGTCCCGTCTTCCTTAACCGTGAAAACCGACGCGCTGCCCGAAGAAATTTTTACCGCTTGGAGAGGCAAAAGAAATACCGGGCCGTTGCTGCCTGCCGATTGCTTAGCGGCTATTTTAATGTTTGCCGTTTGGCCCACGACCAAACCGGAATGGTCCGGGTCTTCGACCACTACTTGGATTTCCACATTTTTAGTTTGCGGGTTTATGCTTGGGGAAATGAGGCTGACCTTGCCTTTGGCTGTTTCGGTTATTACCACTTCAGCGCCCTCTTCTATATAAGGCAGGTCGTAATCGGAAATGTAGGCTTTAACTTGTAAACCGCCTTTGTTGACCACCGATGCAACCAATTGGCCGGGGCTGACCAATTCCCCGTATTTTACGGAAAGGCTGGCCACTGTCCCATCTATGGGCGACTTTATAATGGTTTTGTCCACCTGTGCGGCCAGGGCGGCCACACTGGCTTGGGCTTGTTCCACTGCCGCGGTTTGGGCTTTAATTTGTTCGTTGCTGGCACCGGCTAGTTTTAGGTCGTAGCCTTTTTGGGCAGCTTCGTAAGCGCTTCTGGCGCCGTTTATGGCAGCTTGCCTGCCTTCTACCGCTGAGTTGTAAGCATTAGAAAGCGTGGTAAAACTGGAAGATTGGGTGTTGGGTATTTCTATTGTCCAACTGCTATTTACCGGCACGCTTTGGCTGGCAAATTGTACAAACAGCCCGCGCTTGCCTAAGGGGACAGGAGTCGTTTGGACGTTTCCGGTGCCCGACTCCAAACCGTTGTATTGGAATTTTAAACCGTCGCCGGTGGCATATATGGTTAGGGTATACGAACCTTTTTCTTCCGAAGCATAAGTACCGGAAATGGTGGGAGCCTGGTAGCCGGTTCCGGGCTGGGGAGTAGCGGAAAGGCCGGTATTGTAAAGCGCGGACATGGCGTTTTTGACCAGGAGATTTTGCTGGCTGGTAGTGTCTTCCAAGGCCTGCTTGGCTGCATTGAGTTGTGATTCGGCCAAAGCCAGTTCTTCTGTCCTTAAGCCCCGTTTCATTTCTTCCAATCTGGCGGTTTGGGCTTTTACCGTGGCTTGGGCTTGGGCCAATTGGGCCAGGCTGTCAGCATTTTGGAGGCTGACTAAGACTTGGCCGCGGCGGACCTTTTGGCCAATTTGTGCGCTAATCCTAGTTACGGGTCCCGAAGCTTGGCTCCGCAGTTCGGCTTGTTCCAAAGATTCCACGGTACCGTTGGCGGTTATGGTGCCACGGTCTTTCATATAGGTTTTAGCTTCGGCTAGGGTGACAGTAGCCAGTTGGTTGCCTGTCGAAGCGGTTTGTTTGCCGCCTAATCGGGCAAAGACTGCCGTAGCCAAAATAACAAGAAGAGCAAGAGCGCCGACTATATATTTATGGTGCTTGGCATAGGTAAGTGGGGTTTCCATACAAGTAATATGTGCTAATGCATTAAATAGTTAAATAGACCCTACATATCATATATGGAAAAATCCCAACAATCAAGGCTTTAAATAAAAAAGCCCCCAAAAATTTGGGGGCTGGCTGCTTTAGGCGCCGAGGTGGGTTTCGGAGCTACTATTTGCGGCAACGAGGGCTAGCAACATAAGCGCTGCCACTGCGTGGACAATAGTAACTTTTTCCAACATGCGCACCAGCTCGGGCAATTGGCTTACTACAACGAGCAAGCTAATGGCTCGGGGTAAATGTTTTTGGAGCGGTTTGGGTACAAGCACCTGATTCAGCTTGCGGTTATGCCAAACGCTCGACAACAACATTAACCCGGCACCAATGAACATGAGGAGAAGCACCATACGGCTCCTTTCTTCTCCCACCCCGCCAACGGCGGGGGGCGGGAATTCCTCTTTATTGTTGAGTCACCCAACGTGGTATGCGACCGTACCAACGTCCGGGGGACCCGGTAGTATATACACGAATTTGACAACTGTCAAGGTGCAGGTGTAAGCTGGTAGTAGACCCCCCGGTGGGGGGTAGCAGCATGGAGCATGAATTAGTTAGTAGTTTGGTAGTGAGTAGTAAGTAGGGAAATATCCTTTATCCTTTATCTTTTATCCTTTACGCACACAAAGAATCATGAATTAGTAGGTAGTGATTAGTAAGTAGTCGGGTAGGTCTGCAGTTCCTAAACGCTACTTACTAAACGCTAAACGCTAGTTTAGTAATTTCGTTTATTTTAGTATTTAGTAGAGATGTGCTTTCTGCCTGAGTTTTCCGTGACATCTGTATAATCCGCCTGCCCGACGAAGCCTTGGCGAAGTTGGGTGAATCCGCGAATATAGGTATACAATGGCCAACGCTAAATCACAAAACGATATAATAAAACGCCTCAAGTATGCCCAGGGACATATTGGGGCGGTTATGCGTATGATAGAAACCGATGCCTACTGTTTGGATATTGTGAACCAAAACCATGCGGTTATAGAAGCCTTAAGGAAAATAAACCAGTTGATTCTAGAAGGCTATTTGGGTGAATGCGCTTGGGATGCGGTTAACAACAAAAACAGCGCCAAACGGAAAAAAGCCATACAGGAATTGGTGAAATTGTATAGTAAGAGTTAAGGAATACATGGAAATTAACTTCATTACTCTGTCCATTAATCTTTTATAAACATGTCCGAACAAAATGCCCACAACGTAATTATTATTGGCTCCGGCCCGGCTGGGTTGACGGCGGCGCTCTATGCCGCCCGTGCGGAACTTAAGCCCGTAGTTTTTGCCGGCTTAAACCCAGGGGGACAGCTTATGCAGACTACCGAGGTAGAAAATTTTCCCGGTTTTCCCCAAGGCATAATGGGCCCCGAACTAATGGAAAACATGATGCAACAAGTCAAGCGTTTTGGGGCGGATTTAAAAATGGAAAATGTAGTAAGTGTAAATTTTAAGGAACGGCCGTTTAAGGTGGTGGCAGAGTCAGGTGAGTATTTTGCTAAGTCCGTCATTATAGCCACGGGGGCGGAGGCTAACTGGCTCAATGTACCGGGCGAGCAGCAGCTGAGGGGCAAGGGTGTTTCGGCTTGTGCCACATGCGATGGTTTTTTCTTTAAAGGCAAAGACGTGGTTGTGGCGGGCGGAGGGGACAGCGCTATGGAAGAGTCAAACTTCTTAACCAAATTTGCAAACAAAGTAACGGTGGTCCATAGGCGTGAAGGTTTTAAAGCCAGTAAAATAATGCTCGCCAGGGCCAAAGCTAACCCTAAAATTGAATTTGTAACAAACGCTACCATTACCGAAATACTAGGCCAGCAGGCCGTAGAAGGGGTAAAAGTAAAAGACAATGTTACCGGTGAGGAACGGGTTATTCCGGCCCAAGGTTTTTTTGCCGCTATTGGCCATACGCCTACCACCAAAGTTTTTTCCGAAGCTGGGGTGGAAGTGGACGAAAAAGGCTATATAATAATTTCTAACCATACCCATACCAATAGAGAAGGCGTATTTGTGGGCGGGGACGTCTCGGACCCGCGCTACCGGCAGGCCATTTCCGCCGCCGGCATGGGCTGTATGGCCGCTTTGGACGTGGAAAAATACTTGGCTAGTTTGGAATAGGGATTGAAATTAAATAAAAATAAATAAAATTGACCAAAATTAAGTAAAATTTAAGTCTCAAGAATCAAGTGTAAATTGTAAAATGACTACCCCTGGTTTCTCTAATTACTCCTTACTAATTACTAAATCTTGATTCTTAATTCATGATTCTTGATTCTTGCAGTTGTTAAATTGCTAAAATGATTATTCGCAGGCCTACTTACTACTTACTAACCGCTACCTACTAATCCATGATCCACATTTCCGGCAAAGTTATTCGTGGGAAGCGGTTTGGCAGGGTATTGGGTTTTCCTACCGCAAATTTGGATAGGCGTGCATTTTCGCGGCGCAGGCTCACCCTGCCGCTGGGTATTTATGCTGGTTTTGCCGAATTTAGCCTGCACGCGAAAAAGCAGAGGTTAAAAGCCGCAATAGTTATTGGGCCCATAGACAACAGGGGACTGCCCAAAATAGAAGCCCATGTCTTAAATTTTTCTGGAAATTTGTACGGCACATACATTCAATTGGAGTTAGTGAAATTTATCCGGGGCTGGAAAAATTTTAAATCCATAGCGGATTTAAAAAAACAAATATCTTCGGACATACAGAAAACCAAGCACGTACTATTAAAAATCGCGGCCGCGAAAAAACGTAGTAAATAGGTGATAGGCAGAGAAAATATTTTACATTTGTTATTCTTTATTTATTAGCCATGAAAAAATACGCACCATACCTTATATTATTTGCAGCCATGCTCTGGGCAACCGACGCCCCGTTCCGCAACCAATTAACCCAAGAATTGCCCAGCGGTTTTATAGTATTGGCCGAACATTTTGTGGACGTACTGGTGGTATTGCCGGTGTTATGGCTGAACCGCAAGCGGCTGAAAGACTTGTCTGCCAAACAGTGGTTGGCAGTCGTAGTTATTGCGGTAGGGGGCAGTGCCCTTGCCAGCATTGCTTTTACCCAAGCCTTCCACTATGTTAACCCTTCCGTAGCCATACTCCTCCAAAAACTCCAGCCAGTACTTGCCATAGGTTTAGCCGGGGTAATGCTAAAGGAACATATGAGTTCAAAATTTTGGCTGTGGGCCGTTGTAGCTTTGGCCGGGGCTTATGTAATTACGTTCCCAAATTTAGTCCCGCAATTGTTCCCGGGGGAGCAATTTAACCCGAACCTTATAGGAGCGGGACTTGCCTTGCTTGCCGCAGCGTTATGGGGAGCCTCTACAGTGCTAGGCCGGTACGTACTGGGAAGTGCCGATTTTAAGGTCATGACCTCGCTCCGGTTTACGCTGGCGT
>CAYOXN010000007.1:0-9051 GCA_964407965.1 uncultured Candidatus Saccharibacteria bacterium | reverse complement strand
GCCATAATAGCCGTGGCCTCAGGCGTGGTTTCCTTGTTTATTTATTACCGCGGACTCAAGGACACCAAAGCCTCGGTTGCCACGTTGGCAGAATTGGGTTTTCCCATGGCAGCAGTGTTGGTAAACTGGATATTTATAACCGGCAGCCAGCTGTTTTGGCCGCAGCTCCTGGGCATGGTTGTGCTGCTCTTTGCCGTCTATAAACTTTCGGGGGTGAACATTGGCGAAAGTGCGCCCGAGTTTGGGGCTGTACCGGCACGACAGTAACTTTTAAAAAATTAAACCTAGGACTTACGCGCCGCTACCTTTTGGACTGGTGGAGCCACATCCTAAAAGGCAGCTCTGGCCAACTTCTTCGTTATTTTCCTCCGGTTCCTGTTGTCGTAGTCTGAACTACGCCTCCAGAAATCCTCAAAAAATGCCTCGAATTTGGCTCAGTGTGTAAGTCCTGAAATCATCAGTTTATAATGTACATATATGGTTAATCCGTTCCAAACCGCCAAAACGCAATTGGCTGAAGCGGCCCGCCTTGCGGGACTAGACGCCAATAAAATAGAACGGTTAATGCAGCCTGACCGCTATGTGGAAGTTAGTATTCCGGTAAGGCTGGACAACGGCAGCCAAAAAATATTTACCGGTTTTAGGAGTCAACACAACAATGCCCGCGGCCCCTACAAGGGCGGAATTCGGTACCACCAGGACGTAAATTTGGACGAAGTGCGGGCTTTAAGTTTTTGGATGACATTCAAGAATGCCTGCGTAAATGTGCCGTTTGGCGGCGGCAAAGGCGGAATAATTGTAAACCCCAAAGAATTGTCTGTCGCCGAATTGGAACGGCTTTCGCGGGGTTATGTGCAAAAAATGCACCGTGTGCTCGGTCCCGAAGTAGACGTGCCCGCGCCTGACGTTAACACCAATGGGCAAATAATGGACTGGATGGTAGACGAATACAAAAAAATAACCAACGAACCAAAGTCTTTAGCGGTTTTTACGGGTAAGCCCATAGAGCATGGCGGGAGTTGGGGCAGGGCTGAAGCTACGGGTTATGGGGGAGTATATGTGTTTGAGGGACTTATACAAAAAAAATTAGTCAGCCTCCCTGCCGGTGCGACCATAGCCATTCAAGGTTTTGGCAATGTAGCCACATATTTTGCGGAAGCTGCAAGGAGTTTGGGTTTTATAGTCGTTGCGGTTTCTGACAGTAAAGGCGGAATTTATAAACCGGAAGGACTGGACATTGCCCAGGTGGGGGAGTATAAAAAACAAACCGGTTCGGTAACCGGTTTTGCAGGGGCGCGGACCATAACCAACGCGGAGTTATTGGAACTGCCGGTGGACGTTTTGGTGCCGGCCGCTTTGGAGAACGTGCTCAACAAGGAAAATGCCGAACGCATACAGGCCAAGCTTATTATAGAAATGGCTAACGGCCCTACCACCCCGGAGGCAGATGTAGTGTTAAATGCCAAAAATATTAGCATTATTCCCGATATTTTAGCCAACAGCGGCGGAGTGGCAACCAGTTATTTTGAATGGTACCAAAATATGCATAACGAAACATGGGGCAAGGAAGACGTGCTCAAACGCCTCAAGGAACTTATAACCAAAGCTTTGGCTGACGTAGCGGACGTAAAACAGGAATTTAACACCACCTACCGCAACGCCGCCTACATAGTCGCAGCGAGAAGGATTTTGGAGAAAATGGAAAGTTAGTATTAAGATTTAAGATTCAAGATTTAAGTAGACTCTACTAATTTAGCGTTTAGCGTTTAGTAAGTAGCGTTTAGCCCTCTACTAAATACTAAAATAAACGAAATTACTAAATTAGGTTTTAGGTATTAGGTTTTAGGTGTTAGGGGGATCTTTTAGCTTATAGGGATTAGCTCGGTTTAGCTTTTGGATAAAAGATCAAGGATTGCAGCCCACCTTGATTCATAATTCATAATTCTTGATTCTAATCAAATGTTCGACGTTTTAATAATCGGTGCGGGGCCGGCAGGCAAGGCGGCAGCGGTCCAGGCTGCGGCTTTTAAGCTTTCGGTAGTGGTTTTAGCTAAAGACGAACCACGCCATGCGGAAGCGCCGGAAAATGTCCTGTTAAATTTGCCGGAGATTGCTAAAAGTTTCCAGGAAATTGTACAAGCCGGCAGTGTGGTTTTCAAGCCCGGTACCGTTGTTACCAGCCTTGAAAAAAACATTGTGAGTTTTTCGGCAGATGACAAAAGCGGGCAAATTTACTATGCCCGGACTGCGGTAATTGCTTCGGGTTTTGACAGCCAAAAAAATATGGCGTATGCTGATTTTGAAAGTTTAACCCAAAAAGATTTTTCCGGAAAAATTAAAGTCGACGCAAACATGGCCACCAACATACCAGGACTCTTTGCCGCAGGGGACTCAACGGTTGGGTTTAAGCTTGGCTCCGGCGTCGCAGCCGCAGAAGGCATAAAAGCCATACTGGCTGTTAAAGAATATCTTACCAAAGTTTCCAACTAGTCCGCCATCACGGTGGGCTTTTTTATCCCACAACAGAAAGGAGAGAATAAATATGGGCATAAACCCATATGTGTTTGTTCAACGCCTTTTTAGACAGAGGTTTTTACGAAGGGAGGGATCAAAAATCGCCCGCTAGTTCTATGGTTGGACTGGCCGGACATCTGACTCTTGTCTTCCCGGACAGAGCCTTTCCCAAACCACCCCGCCGTAGTTAACGGATCTTAAAGCCCCACTCGTGCACGAGTTTCGGGGCTTTTCTTGTGGATAATAAAGATGATTGTTTATAAATAAGCACAGTTTGGAATGTAGTGTTAAATTTTTGGAAGGTTTATAATACAAATAAGGATATGAAGAATACATTTTTATACCAGTTTTATATTACTGCACCATACCGAGTTGTTCCTGCCATTATGTCCGCTGTCTTGCCTCTGTATTAACCCGCACCCGTGTGCGGTTTTTTATTTAACTTTAGGAGGGTATATGATAGATAGATTTGAAGGTGAAATAGGTGGTATAGTGACGCAAGAGCTTGAAGAAGAGTCATTCGTTTGTGTGGTGAGCGGGTTTTTTGTTAAGACTAAACACCTTCCGAAAAAGGCTTCGTTAAACCCTAACCACGAGGCTTGGCAGGAGTTGTTTGATGGTGCTGATGAAACGTACGTGGCCGAATTGCTCTCGCGATTGGTTCGCATGAAGGCAAGACAAAGCGCAAAACTACTGCGTGAGCACAATTTCGACGAGACAGCCGCCTACGGGGCAGTTCGGGCGCGGATACGGGATTCTAACCAGCGAAGGAACGAAGTAAACAAAAAGCTCAGAAAGCGTGACCGGCTCCCGCCGTTAACCAGGCATCACGACCTGGCGTCTACCCGCAAAGGGACAAACCACCCTGTAAACCTGCTGCTTCTAAACAGGGACAAGCACGACGTGTGGCATAAACTGTTTAAGCTGGCGACACTTCAGGAGATACTTGGCATTCTCCGGGGAGGTGAGTTACGCAAAGCAGCCTAAGCACGTAGGGGTCGAGTTATTCGGCCCCGTTTTTTTATTTAGATATCATATATTTATATCGGTAACGGCAAATGTTCAAAACGATCCCTGTAGCGGGCGGCCAGTGGCCGCCCCAACAATGCGGTAAAATAAATTTGTTTAATTTTTTCAAAGTTTTTGTGTGACAAATTTGTGGTTAAATTAGTAGGGAAGGACAAGGGGGTTTTGTTAAAAACCCCTTAATTTATAGGCATTTTGCCTTGACGAAAGGCTTAAAAAGCCATACAATATAGAGTCAATTAAACAATTAAGTAAGTAATTGCTTACATATATGAAAAAATTAATTTCTATGGCAGCCGGTATTATGGTTGCCGCAAGCATGCTCTTGCCGGCAGGGGTGGCCCTGGCATATAGTCCTACCCTTACCTTAACCGATGCCGGCAGCGGCAATAGCACCATAGCCATTTCGGGTGGCGCTAGTTATGCCACGGTAAGTTTGTATTACAGCCCAACAGGCTCCAGTTTGTATAATTCCATTTCCAATTTTGGCACCACGAACGGCGGGGGCTACTTTAGCACCACGGTCAATGCCTCGGCATATGGCATAACTTCGGGCTCGAGGCTTTACGCCATAGTTGGCGGTGACGTTACCAACACCGTAAACGGTTATTCTACCGGCGCATGCTGGGGCGGCTGTAATCCCGGCGGCAGCTTAACGTTTAGCCAATCTAACGTAAACGTAAATGTCGGCCAGTCCGTTTCGGTTACCGCAAATTATTACAGCATACTCATGTACCCCCCGGTAAATAACTTATATATTTCCAGCAACAGCAACCCTAACGTGGCTACGGCCAATGTGAACGGCAATACCATAACTATGTATGGCCAACAAGCGGGTACAACCCAACTATATGTTTGCGTGTCGGGCAGCAACCAATGTGGCTATATATATGTCACCGTGGGCGGTTCGGCAACAGGGTCAATTACCTTTAGCCAAAACAACCCTGTTTTGAACGTTAACCAAAGCTTTAATGTATATGTGTATTCCCCAAGCGGCGCCGGTAATTTTTATGTGCAATCGGTAACCCCGAACAATATTGTTTCTACTAGCATATCCGGCAGCTCGCTGAACTTGTACGGCCAAAGCAACGGCAGCGCAACAGTTACCGTTTGCCAATACAATACTTCGTACTGCGGGTATTTATATGTGACAGTTGGCAATGGGGGAGGCTCCGGGAATATTTGGCTTAACCAGACTTCGGTAAACTTAAATACGAACCAAAATACCAGCGTGGTCATAAACGGCACTTCAGGGTCGTATTATGTTTCCAGCAATTCCAATTCATGGGTGGCTTCGGCGAGCATTTCCGGAAACATGCTGTATGTTACCGCCTTGCAGGCCGGCAACACCACTATTTCTGTTTGCCAAAATAATTCTTCCGGTTGCGCCACGTTATATGTAACGGTAAATGGCGGAACTAGCGGCGGCAGCGTTTGGTTTAGCAACCAAAACCCCAGCCTCACGGTTGGCCAAAGCCAAAACATAACCATCTCCAGCAACTATTACGGCAGTAACTATTACATTTCCAGCAATTCCAACTCCAATGCGGTTACCGCCAGTATTTCGGGCAGCAACTTGTATATCTACGGCCAACAAAGCGGGTCATCTACCATAACCGTATGCCAATATAACAACAGCCAATGTGGCTCTTTATACGTAACAGTGAGCGGCGGTTCTTCGTATGGCAATATCTGGTTTAGCCCCCAAAACCCCAGTGTAAATGTAGGGCAGTCGGTTAATGTAACGGTATATGGCAATGGCTACTCATACGGCAACGGTTACTATGTGTCTACCAACAGCAACCCTAACATTGTAACGACCAGCCTTTCCGGTAGTACGTTAACGTTGTATGGCCAACAAAGCGGGTCTTCTACCATAACCGTATGCCAATATAATGTTAGCAATTGCGGGACGTTGTATGTAACGGTAAATGGCAGCGTGCTTGGCGGCTCAACCTATGCCAATGGCACGTTAATCCAGGAAGGCCAAACCATTTACATTGTGTACCGAAACCAAAAAATTGCCTTTGGCAATTGGCAGGCTTTTGAAGGCTTTGGTTTTAGGCTCGCTAACGTCATAAATGTCGGGTACAGCAATTTGCCGGTAAACGGCTATGTCATTTCTTCGGCTTACGGGTCGCACCCGTGGGGCAGCTGGATAAAGAGCGGTAACACCGTGTACTTTGTCCACGACCAAGGCCTTATTCCGGTAGGCGACTATGCCACATTCCTGAACAATGGCGGCCAGGACGCTTGGGTAGTTAGCGCAAACTCTTGGGACTTTACCCGGCCAATCCTGCCTATTATGACTTATAATGATTACAGGCTGAAGTAAATAATTTAGCTTTTAGCTAGTAGTAAGTAGCATTTAGGATTCTACAAAATGCTAAAATAAATTAAATTACTAAATTAGCGTTTAGCGTGTAGTGGGTAGAGTTTAGCTCTCTACTAAATACTAAAATAAACTAAATTACGAAAGAGGGTTAAGGGTTAAGCGTAAAGGGGTTAGTACTACACCCTAAACCCTACACCCTTTACCCTTCTGTGATTGTTAAAATGATAAGATGATAAAATGTTAAAATGATCATTTGCAGTCCTACCCGACTACTTACTAACCGCTACCTACTAATTCATGATTCTTTGTGTGTGTGAAGGATAAAGGATTAAAGATTTAAGAAAAACCCTCTCCCGAAATGGGAGAGGGTTTTAGTATCCGTGTTTATCTGTTAATTTCCGTGTTAATCACTTTTACTGAGCGACACGTTCTACGTATTCACCGGTTACGGTGGAGACGCGAATGGTTTCGCCTTCTTTTATGAACATGGGGGCATTTACCGTGAGCCCGGTTTCCAATTTTACCGGTTTGGTAATATTGCCGCCGCTGTTGCCTTTTACATCTGGCGGCGCTTCCACAACTTTGTATTCTACCTTTATGGGAAGCTCCACGGAAACCGGTTTGCCGTTAAAGCGCACTATGGTAACTTCCAAGCCTTCCTTAAGGAACTGTTCCTGCTCTTCGGTTACTTCCTTGGGCATATCTATGGTTTCAAAGGTTTCCTGGTTCATGAAGTGGGTGCCTTCGGCATCGGCATACAAAAAGCTTGCTTTTTCGCGGGTAACGTCCGCTTCTTCTACTTTTTCACCGAATTTGAAGGAATATTCTATAACTTTGCCGGTAATAATATTCCTGAGTTTGGTTTGCATGACGGGCTTTCTTTGTGCCGTACGCATGCGGTTGGACCAAATTATTTGCCACGGCTCATTGTTGTACATGAGAATCGTGCCAAGTTTTAAGTCTGAAATATCCATAATCTTTCGTGTTATTTGTTATCCGGAAGCGCTACGCGTATCGTATAACGGATTTTCGGAACGCGTCCGTTTGCCGTATTACCATACGCACTGCGCCGCCTAAAACCGTATGTTTTTAGCTAGCCACAAAAGGTAAAAGCGCCATATGCCTTGCGCGTTTGAGCGCTTGGGAAACCATGCGCTGGTGCTTGGGGCAGGTGCCGGTGCGGTTGTGGTTTAAGATTTTGGCATGAGGGGACATAAAGCGGCGCAGGGTTTGCGTGTCTTTATAGTCCACGGTGGTCAATTTGTTGCTGCAAAAGTAGCATTGTTTCTTGACCTGGGGTGCGGTATCGCGGTTATTGTTAGGACGCATAGTAATTAAAGTAATTAAATAAAATTAAATAAAATTAAATAAAATTTGACTGCAAAATTATGTTCAATTTTGGGCAATTTTATTTAATTTTGGTCAATTCCCTAAAAGGGAATGTCTTCCACATTTACGCCTTCGTCGGCTTGGATGGTGGGAAGTTCTTCGGTCGGGGCAGACTGCATAAAGTCATTTCCGGCGGGGGTGGGGGAGGCTTGCGGTCGGGCAGGAGCTCCGGCGGATCCACCGGCGCCTTGGCCGCCGTCCAGCATTATCATGTTGTCAGCCACTATTTCGGTCCGGTATTTCTTTTGGCCGTCTTGGCCTTCCCAGGACCTGGTTTGCAAGCGGCCTTCCAGGTAGACCCGGCGGCCCTTCTTGAGGTATTGGTTGGCAATTTCGGCGAGTTTCCGCCAGACTACGACATTGTGGTATTCAACCTGTTCAACCTTTTGCCCTGACTGTTGGCTGGTGTACACAAAGTTTGTGGCCACCGAAAGTTGGCATACGGCCGCTCCGTTCGGCGTGGTGCGGAGTTCGGGGTCGCGCGTAAGCCGGCCAATTATCATAACCTTGTTTAAGTCCATAAAATTATTAGGTTAATAATTTTTTCTACTAAATACTAAATTGACTAAATTACTAAACTATTTTTAAAGTTTTAGTACTTTCGTTTATTTTAGTAGTTAGTAGAGGCTATTTTGTTAGGTCTTCGTTCAAAGCGGCTTCAATTTTTTCTTCCAGGGCTTTGTCGTCTATTTCTTCCAACACCGGAACTTCCTTTTTGGCTTCTTTTACTTCGGTGGCGGGAGCGGTTGCGGCCGGGATATTTTCTACCGGGCGCTTGGCAGCCAATTTGGCGCGGGCAACTTCGTCCTTTTTGGAGCGGGCTATAAATTCTTCCTGGTTTATAAGCAGGTGGCGAATTATGGTGTTGTCCTGGGTGCGGATTTTAGCGTCCAGGTCGTTAACTTTCCTGCTGTCCATGGTAAAACCAACCACAACATAATAGCCGTTGCGGGTCTTGCCTATGGGGTAGGCGAGTTTCTTTTTGCCGAGTTGGTTTTCTTCCACCTCGGTGCCGCCAAAGTCGGCAATAAATTTCTTAATTTGCTCGGTTACACCGGGCACGTCAGGATCAGCCACGGTACTTGCGAGCAAGTACATGAGCTCATATCTTGGCATAAGGATATCCTTTAAGTCCCGTATCGGAAGTCCGTATTTAACGGACGACTGGTACTGGGATCCTTATCCCTAAACCTAATGGGTTAGGGAATATGAATTATTAAGTTGCATAAATTATAGCATTTATAGAGTCTTTTGTCACTATTGACAAAAGAGTAAAAAAGAGGTGTAATTTTTAAAATCTTCTTCTACCCAAATGGTACCATAAAACCCGCTTTTCGGATGTTTTATTTTTCTGAAGTTTGCGGGCTATGGAAGTTAGCTTTTTTGGTTGCATTTGTAGTCACCCTCATCCTAACCTTCTCCCGTCCAGGGAGAAGGGAACAGACGTTTAGTGGTTTGATGTTTATCTTTACTGTATTTTTAAAAATATAGTTGTGGGGTTTTGGCTTCTCCCTGGACGGGAGAAGCTGGCCAAAGGCCTGATGAGGGTGTGGTTTCCGTGTTAATCTGTATAGTCAGTATCAAGAAAGAGAAGGGCATCTTCTCTGAGAAGATGCCCTTCTCTTAATGTCTTAACCGTGTTTTAGTTTGCGAACCTAAAGTGTACTACGTCGCCGTCTTGGACCACATACTCTTTGCCTTCTACCCTAAGCCAGCCTTTTTCCCTTGCCCCCGCGTAACCTTTGGCTTCCAACAGCTTGTCCCAAGCTATAACCTCGGCGCGGATA
>CAYOXN010000006.1:11753-23120 GCA_964407965.1 uncultured Candidatus Saccharibacteria bacterium | reverse complement strand
GTCAAACGAGGCCGGATTATCCTTGTAAATTCGCCTTAAATCACGTACAATTTTATCAACGCGACTGTAATGAAGCCCCCTAATGGGTTCTAACTTCGGGACATCGCCACCGCCATTGAAAAATGCTTCAGCTTCTGCTGGAGCTTTTTTCAATCCCACTGCAATTTTGTAGTTTTTTCTTGTCCCTTGACATATCCCCCCTGGGGGGATATACTGATAGTACCTTAATTTTATTTAATTATATTTATGACGTTTAAGCCCAAAACCCAGTCGGAACGAATATTGCACCGCTTAAAAATAGCCCAAGGGCATTTGAATAAAGTTATAAACATGACCCAAGAGCATGCTTACTGCGTGGACATAATCCACCAGTCCCAGGCGGTGCAAAAAGCTTTGGCAGACATAGACAATTTGGTTTTAGAAAACCATTTACGGCATTGCGTAGCCGACTCAATACGCAAAGGCAAAGACAAGCAAGCCATAGACGAAATAATGGCTATTGTAAAAAAGAATAAATAACCGAGACGATATGAAAAAACAAACATTGCCCATCCAAGGCATGCACTGCGCTTCATGCGCGGCAAATATACAGCGAATTCTAAAAAAACAGCCAGGCGTAGACTCCTGCGAAGTTAACTATGGTACGGAAAAAGCCACTTTGCAATACGATGAAACCAAAACTAACCCGGAAACACTCAGTAAAAAAATAGAACCTCTGGGGTATTCCCTAATAAACCCCCATACTACACACGCGGCCCACACCATTCCCGATGGTACGGTTATGACAGGCATGGACCATAGTGAGCATTTGGGCTTAAACCAAAGTAAAGAACAAAAGCGTAAAGAATTGGCCGAATACCGCCAAAAAGTTTTGGTGGCTTTGCCAATAGCCTTAGCGGTTTTTGCCATAATGTTGTGGGAAATTGTCGGGGTAAAAATATTCAGTTTGCCAGAATTTTTTATCCCAATGTCAACCTACAACACCATTCTGTTGGTGGTAGCCACGCCTATTTTATTTTGGATAGGTAGTATTTTCCTGAAAGGCATGTTTACCTTTTTCCGCCACGGGGTAGCCAATATGGACACTTTGGTCGGAATTGGCACTTTTACCGCATATGCTTACAGCGCCATGGTTATTCTATTTCCAGGATTAACCAATGCCTTGCGCTTGCCGGACACGGTATTTTTTGACGTCACCTTAGTTGTCATTGGCTTTGTATATTTTGGAAAATTCTTGGAAATCCGTTCAAAAATAAAAACCGGTGAAGCTTTGGAGAAACTCATGCAACTCCAGGCTAAAACCGCGTTGGTTATAAAAAACGGGAAAGAAACGGAAACTCCCATAGAACAGGTGCAGGTGGGAGATTTAATTGTTGTAAAGCCTGGCGGCAAACTTCCGCTCGACGGCGTAATTACCGAAGGCACCAGCTCTATAGACGAGTCCATGATAACCGGTGAATATATGCCTGTTTCCAAAACAGTGGGCGATAATGTGGTAGGCGGGACATTAAACAAACAAGGGCATTTTATTTTTAAGGCCACCAAAGTCGGTGACCAAACCCTGTTGTCACGCATTGTTAAAATGGTAGAAGAAGCCCAAGGGTCCAAAGCACCTATCCAAAACTTGGCAGACAAAATATCTGCGATATTTGTACCCATAGTCCTGGTTATAGCCTTTACATCCCTGGCCGCATGGCTGATTATTGGTTCGCAATTTATTGGCGGGCAGGATGCCTTTTCTTACGGGTTATTAAGTTTTGTAAGCGTGCTCATTATAGCATGCCCATGCGCATTAGGCTTAGCTACCCCTACGGCAATTATAGTTGGGGTGGGCAAAGGTGCGACACACGGCATTTTGGTAAAAAACGCCGAGAGCTTGGAGAAACTGCGTTCGGTAAACGTACTGGTTGTGGACAAAACCGGCACCCTTACTTTGGGCAAACCTGAAGTTTCTGACATTGTAGTTACGTCACAAAACCTAAAAGAAGGGGAACTTTTAAGCCTCGCCGCAACCCTGGAACATAAATCGGAACACCCCATTGCCCACGCCATAAGCGAAAAAGCCAGACAGCTGGACTTACCCTTAGACGAAGCGAAAGAATTTAACCAAGTGGATGGCCGAGGCGTACAGGCTATAGTTAAAGACTCGCATGTTTTTGCGGGCAGCCCGGCCTGGGCAATTGAAAAAGGCTTACAAGTCCCCAGCAAGCAACTGGATGAATTAACCGGGCAGGGGAAAACGCCTGTTGTGGTATTTTCCGAAAAAGAATTATTTGGCATTTTGGCCATTGCAGACACGCTTAAGCCGGAGTCTGCCCCTACGGTAAGCGCTTTAGGGAAACTTGGGGTGGAAGTGGTAATGCTTACTGGGGACAACCAAAAAACCGCGAATTATATTGCCGGACAGGTCGGCATTAAAACTGTAAGGGCACAAATGCTGCCGCATAACAAAGCGGAGGTGGTTAAAGAATTCCAGGCCCAAGGGAAAATAGTTGCCATGGCTGGCGACGGCATTAACGATGCGCCAGCCCTCGCCCAGGCCGATGTAGGCATTGCCATGGACAACGGAACTGACATTGCCATAGAAACCGCAGATATTACATTACTAAAAGGGGATATTTCCAAAGCCCTTTCCGCAATACGTCTTGCCCGCATGACCGTACGGACCATTAAGCAAAATTTGTTTTGGGCATTTGTCTACAATTTGGTCGGCATACCGCTGGCGGCCGGAGCCCTTTACCCGTTATTTGGGTGGCTGCTTAACCCTGCCTTTGCCGGTGCAGCCATGGCTTTAAGTTCGGTTTCCGTAGTTATAAATTCATTATTGCTTAAAAATAAAAAAATTTGATACTATAACCACATATGGGAAATTCTAACCTCATTGGCATATTCTTAACGGGCCTGCTTGCAGGGGGCCTTTCTTGTTTAGCTGTCCAGGGCGGCCTCTTGGCAACCACTATTGCCCAACGGGAAGAAGAACATCTGAAGGACAAGGCTAAAATAACCAGCGAAATTTTGCCGCTGCTAACTTTTTTAGGCTCAAAGATAGTGGCTTATACGCTTTTGGGGGCGCTACTCGGCGTACTTGGCAAAGCCGCAACGTTTAGCGTAGGCATGCAGGTTCTGCTCCAGGTCTTGGTGGCTATTTTCATGATTGGGACCGCTTTGGCTTTACTGAATGTGCACCCGTTATTCCGTTACTTCATTATCCAACCTCCCAAATTCCTTACCCGGCGAATACGCACGGTCTCAAAAAGCGGGGACTATTTTGCCCCGGCACTCCTGGGTTTTCTAACCATCTTTATTCCTTGCGGCGTAACACAAGCCGCCATGGCAACTGCTGTAGCGGCCGCAAACCCATGGAGCGGGGCAGCCATAATGTTTGCATTTACCTTAGGCACCAGCCCGTTGTTTTTTATACTTGGTTTTTTCACTTCCCGGTTAAGCCAAACCCTGCATGCAAAATTCATGAAGGTTGTGGCGGTCTTAATTTTATTGCTCGCTGGGTATAATTTAAACAACACCATAGCTTTAACCGGCAACCCCCGGCCTTTGCAAGCCTTAGCTAAAGGGGCTTGGTGTACGTTGGCTTATTGCAAACAACCAACAACAAGCCAAGAACCTACGGTCAGTGAAGCAACTATAAAAATTCTTAAAACCGGTTATTCGCCAAGTTCAATAAACGTTAAGGCAGGCAGTGCCGTAACCCTGCATTTGGAAAACAGCGACACGTATGGCTGCCAACTGGCCTTTACCATACCCAAACTCAATATCCGTAAAATTGTGCCACCGGGCAACAGCGACACTTTGACCTTTACCGCCCCTAAAAAACCCGGCCAGCTTGCCTTTATGTGCAGCATGGGCATGTATAGGGGAGTGATAAATGTTAACTAAATCATTGGAACATTTTATCATCTTATCATTTTAACAATATAACAAAATAACAATTAAACATTACAAAAAAGTTAGAATATAGAATTTAGGAAGTTTGCAATTTACTGTTCACTAATCACTAGCCACTAATTTATTTTTTACTAAAACCTAGAACCTAACACCTAAAACCTAACAATGACCCAAACCATAACCTTCACCATTTCCGATATGCACTGTGCGTCGTGCGCCATGAATATAGACGGGGAACTTGAAGATACCCCCGGCGTTTTGGAAGCAACCACCAACTATGCCAAACAAACCTCGCAAATAAAATTCAATGACGAACAAATATCCCCGGAACAAATAAAGGCTGTAATAGCCAGAACGGGTTATGAAGCCAAATAGAATTTAGTAAGCCAATACAAGGCGGCCACTGGCCGCCCCTACACGAAAAAACCAGCCTACCAATACTTTGGGGCTGGTTTTTAAATATTTATTCAGACTTTATAGTCAATTTTTTTGGTTCAATTTCGGGGCGTTTGGCGAAGACAGCTTTTATAATGCCGTTTTTGCAGACGACTTCGGGCTCTTTGTTTTCGTCAATGTCGCCAGGAACGGCTACCCGGTAAGAAAATGAACTGGCAGCTTTCCTATAATATTTTTTTTGCTCGTCTTTTTCTTCCTGTTTCTGGCTACCGCGTATCCACAAGACACCCTTGTCAAAGGTAACTTCTATGTCTTTTGGGTCCAATCCCGGTACCGCAGCCTCAACGCTTATGGCATTGGCGTCTTCGGAAACAGTAAGCCCCGAAGAAGGGAGAAACGAGGTCCAGTCTTCATCTTCCAAGAAATTTTGCCAGCGTGACGGACCAAAAAACGAACGGGGGATTAAATCAAATGGCATAATGCCTCCCATAGGTCTAAAAAGACCTAGTTAATTATAATTACCCCTAAATATAAGGGTATTGGGCTATCTCTTAGCACTCTATCAAAGAGAGTGCTAATTTGTCAAGAGCAGGGGGTTACGGTATAATAAATTATAAATTGCTAACCATTCTTGAAACAAAATATGCTGAATTCGCTGCTATACGCAATAATTATAGTTCTCATGCTCGCCGTTGGCGTGCTTATTTATTTAGTCATGCAAATTAAGCGCAAAAGCGAGCAACCCCAAGACGACTCGGCCATGAAAGTCATGATGGAATGGATGAAAGAAATGAAGCAAAGCACCGAACATACCCGCGAGGGCATGCAGAAGTCCATAGACTCCACAACCCGCGCCATAAATGAACGACTCGATAAGGCCGCAAGTGTTATAGGGGCCCTGTCTAAAGAACTAGGTGGCGTTTCCCAAATTGGGCCGGACATACGGAGGCTTTCCGAAACTTTAGCTAGCCCGAAAATGCGCGGGAATTTTGGCGAAGAAATGTTAGAAAACATGTTAGGCCAAATCTTGCCTAAAAACAGCTTCCGCATCCAATACCGCTTTAAAAACGGGGAAACGGTAGATGCCTGCATATTTATAGGCGAAACCATACTTTCCATTGACAGCAAATTTAGTTTGGAGAATTTTAGGCTTTATAAGGAAGCCCAAACGCAGGATTCGGCTGACGCTTTAAAGAAGGCGTTTTTAAAAGACGTTAAAAAACGCGTTGACGAAATTTGCAAAAAATACATTTTACCGCAAGAGGGGACATTTGATTTTGCATTAATGTACGTGCCCAGCGAGGGTATATACCAAGAAGTTATAGAGGCGGAAGACATAATAGAATACTGCAGGAACAAAGCGGTTATTCCGGTTTCGCCAAACACCATGTATATTTATTTACGAAACATAATGCTGAGCTTACGCGGCCAGGAAATAAACAAAAAAGCGCAGGAAATTTTAAAAATGATATCAGGCATTAAAACCGAAAGCGACAAATTTGGCCGCAACCTGGAAGTGCTGGGTAATCACATTAAAAATGCCGGCAATACTATGGGAACCGTCACGAACGATTTTGCCAAGTTAAAAATTAGCATTGGCAATGCTGCAAACCTGGAACTCGAAGCAGAAGCAGTCGCGGCATCGGAAACACAAAAATTGATAGATTAAACTACAAAACTACAGATGGCTACAGATCTACATAAAACTACACAAAATATCCAGGATTCTGTAAGGGAAAATTTCTTATTCCCAGAATTGAGTTATTTGATAATTGGACTGCTCATAGAAATACATAAAGAACTTGGGCAGTTTGGTCGGGAAAAGCAATATGGCGATCTTTTTGAAAAAAAGTTAATGGAGAGGAATTTATTTTACCGGAGAGAATTGCGAATTGGGGACTCGGGAAATATTATAGATTTTGTTATAGACAACAAAGTAATAGTTGAATTTAAAACTGTTCCGTATTTAGTAGACGAGCATTATTCCCAGGTAAAAAGGTATCTACTACAAAGCGGATATAAATTAGGCATTTTAATCAATTTTAGGGATAAGAGATTAAAGCCGAAGAGAGTATTAAATATTAATAATTTACAATCTATAAAGGAATAATTTGTAGTCTTTTGTAGATTTGTAGAAATTTTGTAGATTTGTAGCTTTATGAGCATAAGAAACCCAGACCAGCGCGTTGGCATTTTTGTCGACGTACAGAACCTTTACTACTCTGCCAGGAACATTTACCAGGCGAGGGTAAATTTTAACGAGGTATTGAAGGCCGCCGTGGCAGGCAGAAAACTTATTCGCGCCATTGCCTATGTAGTCCAAGCCGACATGCCGGAGGAACATACTTTTTTTGACGCCTTGGAAAAGGCCGGTTTTGAAGTAAAAATAAAGCAACTGCAAACCTTTGCCGGCGGACACCAAAAAGGGGACTGGGACGTAGGCATAGCCATGGATATAGTTAAAATGATGAATAAGCTCGATGTGGTGGTGCTATGCAGCGGCGACGGCGATTACTTACCGCTTCTGGAATACCTGCAAATGTCCGGGCAGTTTACCGAAACCCTGGCTTTCGGCAAGTCATGCAGCGGCAAAGTTAAAGAAGTTACGGATTTTTTTATAGACCTGGACGAAAACCCAAGAAAATATTTAATTCCAATAAAGAACGGGAGGAAATAACACCCATGGCAGGCAGTTCGTATTCGCGTTTGAGAAATGCCCCCAAACCTAAGTACGATGAAGAAATTGCGGAAGCCTTAAAGAAATTTCTTAGCAGTAATCCTCACACTAGACATACCCAACTAATTACTCTAGGATCATATGATCCAGTGACTGTAAATTTCACACTCGGAACGCTAATTGGCAAAAGGATTATTGCAAAACATCGGACTGGTAAAACTGGGGTGGTAACCTATACTTTAAACACCAACACATGAAAGTCGTACTCGATACAAACGTGCTCATTTCCGGATTTAAGGATGAGTATTCATACGAAAAACGCATTCTAGACGCCGTCATTAACGGTGAAATAGAAGCCTTCGCCAACCGCCAAACCCTGCGAGAAAACAAGCTGCTTTCAGGCATGCGAGTGGAAAATGACGAATACCACCGCCAACTGGACGCTTTTTTCTCGCAGCTTAATTTAGTAGACAATCGCCGTCAAATCCATATAGTGCGCGATCCGGAAGACAATAAAATTTTAGAAAGTGCCGTGGAAGCCAGGGCGGAATATTTAATTACCAACGATAACGACTTGCTGACACTCGGGACATTCCAGCATGTTAAAATAGTGACCCCGCCCCAGTTTTGGGCAACCTATAAAGATGAAGGCATGGACCTTTGGAAACAGTGGACAAATTTTATTCGCGGGAATTAGGATTTATGCAAACAACCGCCCAAATTCAGACAAAGAAAAGCCAATTACTCGACAACTTAAACCAAGAGCAGCTCAATGCCGTTACACACGGGAGCGGGCCTTTGTTAATTGTTGCCGGGGCCGGTACAGGCAAAACCACAGTCATAACCAGGCGCATTGCTTATTTGGCCGAACAAGGCGTGGCCAAGCTGGAAGAAATAGCGGCTCTAACTTTTACTGAAAAAGCTGCTGGGGAAATGCAAGAACGGGTAGATTTGCTTATGCCGCTGGGGTACTATGACAGCTGGATTTGCACGTTTCATGGCTTCTGCGAGCGGATTATTAAGAACCATGCGCTCGACATAGGCTTGCCCACAGACTTTGAACTGTTGGACAACATTGGCCAATGGGTTTTTGTTTATAAAAACCTAGACAAGTTTAAGCTTAAGTACTATAAACCCTTGGGAAACCCGGCTAAGTTTATAGATGCCTTACTGAGGCATTTTTCCCGCTGCAAGGACGAACTTATAACTCCCGAACAATACCTTCACCACGCGGAATCGCTTAAACTAAATACCGACACTCCCCAAGGGGCCGTAAAACCTAAGGCAAAAAAGGGTAAAAAAAACCAAACCTCAGAAACTCAAAATACCACCGAGGTACCAGCACCGGATATGGACGAAATTGAGCGCATGGCTGAAATAGCCAATGCTTACCATACTTACCAAAGGCTCATGCTCGAACATAATTATTTGGATTTTGCCGACTTAATAAACTATACCCTGGAGCTCTTCCAAAAGCGCCCGCATATACTCAAATATTACCAAAATAAATTTAAGCATATTTTAGTCGATGAGTTCCAAGACACTAATTTCGCCCAATACCAATTGGTCAAACTCCTTTCTTCCGGCCATAATAATTTAGTGGTCGTGGGCGACGACGACCAATCAATTTACAAATTCCGCGGGGCTAGCGTTTCCAACATACTTAAATTTAAGGATGACTACCCTCATTTCAAGCAAATTACCCTGGTGCAAAATTACCGCAGCAGCCAGAATATTTTGGACTTGGCATACAATTTTATCCAGCAAAACAACCCTGACAGGCTCGAAGTAAAACTTGCCATAGACAAAAAACTCAAATCCACGTCCAAGGAAGAAGGCGTTATAGAAGTTATGGAAGCGGAAGACTTGGCGGGAGAACTGGACATGGTCGCAAAAAAAATGCTGGAAATAAAAAATGGCAATGCGGAAGCCACGTGGAATGACTTTGCTGTCCTTATCCGCCGCAATGCCGCAGCCGACGAACTCTTGCCGGTATTGGCCTCTCGGGGCATACCATACACGTTTGTAGCCAACAAAGGCTTGTTTAAAAAGCCCATAATTTTAGATGTCCTTGCTTATGTCCGTCTCCTGGAAAACGGCCATAATTCCGGCAGCCTCTACCGCGTCCTCTGCCTGCCTAAATTCCAACTCACGCATACGGAGCTTTCCGCTTTATTGGCTTTTGGCCATAAAAAAGCCCTTACCTTGTTTGAAAGTTTACAGCAAGCCGGCAGCTTGCCCGAACTTGGCCAAGAAGCCCAGAAAAAAATCCAAAACCTCCTCAAATGCCTGGGCGAACACACGCAAATAGCCAGTCGGCATTCGGCCGCCGAAGTCATAGTCAGGGTATTAAAAGATCTGGGAATAGAAGAAAAAATAAAAGAGGACACGCTTGAAAATGCGGAGAACAGGGAACTCGTTGAGCAGTTTTACAAAAAAGTGGAATTGTTCGAACAGCAAAACCACGATACGACCTTGCATAATTTTTTGCAAATTTTGGATTTGGAAATGCAAGCCGGCTCGGAAGGGGATATAAAATTCGACCCTAACCTGGGGCCGGAAAGCGTTAAAGTCATGACTGTCCACGCTGCCAAGGGCTTGGAATTTAATTATGTCTTCATTATTAACCTGGTTGAACAACGGTTTCCCACCCGCGAAAAAAGCGACCCCATAGAAATACCCGAAGCTTTGGTTAAAGACATCTTGCCCGAAGGTGATTTCCATTTGCAGGAAGAACGGCGCTTGTTTTATGTTGCGCTTACCCGGGCTAAAACCCATGTTTATTTAAGCTGGGCCAAGGATTATGGGGGTGCAAGGCAGAAGCGCCCTTCGCAGTTCCTCATAGAAACCGGCCTTGTACCCAGTGAAAAAGTTAACAAGGCAACCGGCAAAGTAGTCTTTACCCGCCCGGTAAGGGAACAAGTAAAATTCCATATCTTACCCACGCAATTTTCTTATTCCCAACTAAACGACTTTGAAACGTGTCCTTTAAAATATAAATACCAACACTACTTGAAACTTCCGGTGCCTGGCTCTTGCCATACCAGTTTTGGGCAAACCATACACAAAGTATTTGAAGAGTACTTAAAAGCCTATAAAAACGCCTTGGATTTTCCGCAGCAAGACCTTTTTAGCGGCCCTGCCCAGCAGCCGGCAGGCTTGCCGGAATTTATACTGCTTGAACGGTTATACGACAAATGTTGGGTAGACGACTGGTACAAAGACAAAACTGAAAAAGAAGAATACCGCGACTTAGGCAAAAAAATGCTCAAGACTTTTTATAACGAGTTAGCGCAAAAACCCTTCGTTCCCAAGTATATAGAAAAATTTTTCCGTTTAAAACTTGCAGGGTACACCTTTGTGGGGAAAATTGACCGTGCCGATTCGCTCAATGGGGGCATAGAAATTTTGGACTATAAAACAGGGAAAGTTCCCAAGAGCGGGAAAGACTTGGACCAGCTGTATATTTACCAATGGGCAGCCCAAGAATTTTTAAATGAGCGTGTTGTTGCTTTAAAATATTGGTATTTGCAAGACAACCAGTTCTTGGAAGAAAAATTGGCAGATACCAAAAAGCTCGAGGGACTTAAAGCAAAATTGTTAGAACTTATCCAGGAAATAATAGAGACTACCAAATACGACCTGTTTAAGGAGGCCCATAATAAAGTGCGCGACCACGCCTGCGAATTTGAAAACTTGGAATAAGGTTTTAATGCCCTCACTGGCTTTACTGTTTATCAAAGTACTTACTTAAAAGCTTTCACGCTCCGACGTTTCAGTCGGGGCCCCAACTTTGCGTCGGGGCATGTTCGCTTACCAACCCTTTTATGGTATAATATTTATGGCAATCCAACCCAAACAACAATTATACATTTTAGGCGCCAGCACCTTCTTGGCCATATTCTCCCTCGTTAACATGTTCATTTTTAGCGATCCGGGAACGTTGGGTATAGGGGGCTTTATGGTATTTTATTCCAGCTTATTCCTTACCGTCTTGGGTTTAGGCGCATTAATTGGGTTGAGCGTCCGAAGGATATTTTTTACCGGCCTGTTTGTTACAGACTTAGCCCATAGTTTTAGGCAAGCTTTCTTTCTGGCATTGCTTGCCGTGAGCCTGCTTATTTTACAATCACTCGGCTTATTATACTGGTGGGTGTTGACCCCCATAGTGCTCTTTGTGTGCTTTTTGGAAATATTTTTACAGTTAGAGGTATAAGCACCTTACTTCGGTGCTTCTAAAAATTACTGCCCATGGAAGAAACAAAACCAACAGGACCCAGTCCCCAAGCCCTAAAGTCTGCGGTCACCAATCCAGGTGCTCCTCAAGCATCACCCGCACCCCAAGCCCAAAGCCCCACCGCAAGTGAGGATTTGGTTTTCTATAATGTCAT
>CAYOXN010000006.1:0-11726 GCA_964407965.1 uncultured Candidatus Saccharibacteria bacterium | reverse complement strand
CCAAAAAATGGAAACACCCAAACAACTATGGTTGGGCCAAAATTAAAGGTGCAGGGCGGGGACAGCCAACCCGCGACCAATGGAGCCATACAAGCCATACTGAAGTATAAAAAATACATAATTATAGCCGTTTTGGTTATAATAGCCGGCGGGGCTGTTTACTATGGCATAAATAAATATTTTTCCAAACCCCTAGAACAGGATATCCTTATAAAAACCACTACGCGCACTAACACCACTACGCCGGAACAAACTTCAACTCAGGCAAATAACGAGCTTGTTAAAACACCCCAGTGGAAGGAGTGGCTGATAAAATATTTCAATGCAGAAGCCTGCAGCGAAGACAAGGTCTGCGGACCGGACGCTGACCCCGAAAACGACGGACTCCAAAACCATGACGAGTTTGCTTTGGGTACTGACCCTAACAATAAGGATTCCGACCAAGACGGCATTTCGGACGGGGATGAAGCCAATGTCTTTTTAAGCAATGCATTGCAAAGCCATACCGCCCGCGACCCCCAGTATAACGACGCGGATTTTATTAAAGGGGCCTATAATATTGCAAACCCTTCACAAAAATATACCCCCACGGAATTAAAAGCCCTTACAGACAGGATGAAGGCCTTTGGCTTGCACCAGCCAACCGTTAAGACCATTTCCACGGCAATTTTGGAAAGCGTGTATGGGTACACGGAAGCGACTTCTACCGAAGAAAATGCAGCAACTACAACACCCGATTCAAAAAAATCCGTTTCGGCCAACGTAGACCAGTCAGCCGAGGCCAAACAAGACCGCGATACCCAAAGGAGTACGACTATGAAAAGCATTAGCGTTGCCTTGGTGAAGTATTTTGACGACAGGCATGCATACCCTTCTGCCTCGAGCTTTATGGACATGGTTGACCAAATTAAACCCTATAACCGCGTAGCCGTTAATCCGGTTGACCCCATAAACCAGGACCCATACCTATTTTCATACGGCCTTAGCGAAGACAAATCTGATTTTGTGCTGGCTTTTTATAGCGAAACCCAAAACCAAATAATAAAAATACGCTCAGCGGACGGAAGAAAATACTTAAACTCGGAAACAGCCGCCCAATTTGACGAGCAAAGGAAAAACGACCTGGAAATGATCCGTAGCGCCCTTTTACTCTACTCGAGCGCCAATGCGGCCGGTAACCAAGACTATGTTTTCCCTGTGGAGTCTAAATATAAAACAGAAATTGTCCCCAAGTACTTGACCACTTTGCCCAAAGAACCTAAAACCAGCCAAGACTATGAATATAAAGTCGCGGGTAACTTTGACGCTTTTACCTTAAAAAGCCCGCTCGACGCACCGCCTTCCGGTTATAGCGGCTACCTTTGCAACCAGGAAGAGTGCAGGTACTATTAAATTAAACAGTGCCTCGGCACTGTCCCGAACGAAGTTGAGGGATCCCTCATTTTATTCGGGACGGTAACTACATAAAAATATTGATTACCGTTTTACTTATTTTTAATTAATTTTACTTAATATCATTGTGGATTTCCTAAAAAAACTTTTCGGTATAAAAAAACCAGCCTTTCCCGGAATAGTGGCGGCAAAAGTTATAGACGTCCAAAAACACCCCAACGCCGACAGGTTAAGGGTCGTTAAGCTGGATATAGGGGAGAGGGTAATCGAACCCGCCGGTCAGGCGGTGAGCATAGTCGAACCCGTTGTATGCGGTGCCAATAATTTTACGGTGGGGGACATGGTGGTACTTGCTCTGCCGGGCGCGACCATTCCGCAAAATATCCACGACGAGAAACACGAACCGTTTGTGCTTGAAAAAGCCAAAATCCGCGGCATAGAAAGCCAGGGCATGATTTGCGCGGCATTTGAATTGGCTTTGGGGCCTTTGGAAGACAAACCGGAGATTTTAATTTTAAAACCTGACACAAGGCCCGGCAGCCAATTTAACCCGGACATGATTCAAGCAAGATGACCGTCTTCTTGCGGCATTGGAATGCAAGTGGCGCATTTAAGCCGGAAATGGTATAATACCAAACAAATTAAAGTGTAAAATCAAAATAGAAATTTTAGTGCTGTCAAAGAGAATCAAATCCAGTTAGCCATTTTAAATTTTGACTTCCATTTTGATATTTACATTTTCAAGTTTATGCCTAAAGCAATTATTATAGACACCTCCGAAGAACTTCGCCTTAAAAAGGAATTAGAAAAACGCACCGACTTTGAAGCCGCGCGTATACGGCGGTATTTAAGCATGCCCGATTTGTCGAGGACCGAAGGCAGCCCCATAAAGGAAATAGTCGACCGTATATTGGCATCAAATTACTTTAAGGATTTAGACACTATCCAAACCCCGGAAATTGTCCCCGCCAGCATAAGCTTTGACCTGTTTGACTTTCCGCCCGACCATCCGGCCAGGTCTAAGTCAGACACGTATTATGTGGACGACAACAATATATTGCGCACCCACACCACAGTCATGTGGTATTACTACTTGAACGATCCTGACGTTAAAGCACGGATTGCCAATAACCAAGCCGTGGGCGCTTTTAGCTTTGGCAAGGTTTACCGCAAAGACGAAATAGACCGCAGGCACATGAATGTTTTTCACCAAATAGACGGGTGGTATTTGGCCCCTAAAAGCCAAAAGACCATAGGCCAACAGGACCTGGAGGAAGCATTGGGCAATATTGCGAAAGCGGTTTTCGGCCCCGACGTAAAATACAGGCTAAACCCGGACACTTTTCCCTATACAAACCCTTCGCTTGAAATGGAAGTGGACATTAACGGGAATTGGGTCGAAGTCGTCGGTTGCGGCGTAGTAAAAGGCAGCGTACTGGAAAAACTTGGCGTAGACCCCAATAACTACACCGGTTGGGCGTTTGGTTTTGGGCTGGAGAGGCTGGCCATAGTCAGTATGGAACTTCCGGATATCCGCTTGCTCTGGAGTGAGGACGAACGCGTAAAAAAACAACTCAAGCTCGGCCATAAATTTGCGGAAGTCAGTAAATTCCCGCCGGTACCGCGCGATATTTCTTTCATAGTCAGCAAAGACTTTGTGCCGAACAACTATTTTGATTTAATCCGCGAAATAGGCGGCGACTTGGTAGAGCAAGTGGAGCTAATGGACAAGTATGAGAACGAAGCCAAATTCGGCAAAGACAGGATTAGTTATACCTACCACATAGTGTACCGCAGCCCAGAGCGTACGCTTAAAGCCGAAGAAGTCGAGCCATTGCATACCAAATTATACGAAGAAACAAAACGAATTTACAATGCGGAATTAAGGTAATTTTAACCATAAGGCTCACACACCCGTGTGGGTCTTTATTTAGGCTTATATAAGCCATATATTAGCATCTTTTATACTGGTAAAAATACGTAAAATATGCTAAAATATTTATATAATTTATAGGTCAAACATGTTAGAAACAGACTTTGAAAACCCGGACCAAGGCGAATGGAATAGGACTGTAAATGAATTAGAAATTCTATTGGAAGAATACGAAAGCGACCCAGCAACAAAATTACCGGAAATCCATTCCCTCATTGCCACCCTGCGGGATTTAAACCCAGATAGGTTTGAGGACAAAGTGGAAGATTTATTGAGCGATATTAAAGATGCCAGTTTAAAACATAGCATTAACGAATATTTAGAAAATGGCAAAAGATAAAGCTGCAACAGCCCAAAAAAAATCCAACGGTTACACTTCGGAGAACATTACCGTCCTTGAAGGCTTGGAGCCGGTGCGTAAACGCCCCGGTATGTATATTGGTTCCACTTCGGAAACCGGACTCCACCACCTTATTTGGGAAATAGTCGACAACTCGGTAGACGAGGCAATGGCCGGCCATGCCGACCGTATTTGGGTTACCCTGCAAAAAGACGGCGGGGTTACCGTAGAGGACAATGGCCGCGGTATTCCCGTAGATATCCATAAGCAAACCAAAAAGTCGGGTTTGGAAACCGTGTTGACCGTCCTGCACGCCGGTGGTAAATTTGGCGGCGAAGCTTCGGGGTATAAAGTCTCCGGCGGTCTTCATGGCGTGGGTGCAAGCGTAGTGAACGCCCTTTCCACCAACCTTATTGCCCAAGTCCGCAATGACGGCAAAATATACGAAATGAAATTTAAGGTCGGCAAGTCCCAAGGACAAATAAAAGTAGTGGGTAAAATTAACCCTAAAGACCCCATCCAACACGGCACGAAAATTACCTTTTACCCAGACCCGTCCATATTTGAAACCGTAAAGTTTAAGTACAAAACAGTCCTGGAACACTTGCGCAGCCAAGCCTATTTAACCAAAGGTTTGCATTTTGTCATTACCAGCGAAGACGAAAATTTAACCTACCAATACTTTTTTGAAGGCGGCATTCTAAGTTACTTGCGACAATACAACCGCAACAAAAAGGTTAAGTCTGCGCCTATATACATTAGCAAGCAAGTGGAAGATGTGGCGGTGGAAGTGGCTATCCAGTACACCGACGACTACGATGAACGCATACTCTCGTATGCCAACAACGTCTACAACCCCGAAGGCGGCATGCACGTTACGGGTTTTCGCACCGCACTTACCCGCGTCATAAACAATTACGCCACCAAAAACGGCTACGTGAAGGAAAACGAAAAGCTTACTGGCGAAGACATGCGGGAAGGCCTTTCCGCCATAATTTCTGTTAAATTGCCTAACCCCCAATTTGAAGGCCAAACCAAAGCCAAACTCGGTAACCCCGAAGTGAGGACCGCGGTAGAAGCCGTTGTGGGCCAGGAAATGGAAATCTTTTTGGAAGAACACCCGCAAGACTCGGCGAAAATAATTGAAAAAGCCATATTGGCCGCAAAAGCCAGGCTTGCTGCCCGGGCGGCCCGAGACTCGGTTATTAGGAAGGGCGTTTTGGAAGGCTTGGCCTTGCCGGGCAAGCTGGCAGACTGTTCCGAGTCTGACCCGGCAAAATGTGAATTGTACATTGTGGAGGGTGACAGCGCAGGCGGGAGCGCCAAAGGAGGCCGCGACAGGAGATTCCAAGCCATATTGCCGCTTCGGGGTAAAATTTTAAACGTTGAGCGCGCCAGGCTGGACAAAATGCTTTCCAGCCAAGAAATAAAAAATATGGTCATAGCCCTCGGCACGGGGGTGGGGGAATTGTTCAGCGTGGAGAAACTCCGCTACCATCGCGTCATAATTATGACCGATGCCGACGTAGACGGCGCCCACATTCGGACCCTGATACTTACCTTGTTCTACCGCTACTTCCCTGACATTATAAAAAACGGCCACTTGTATATAGCCCAACCGCCGCTCTTCCGCGTACAAATTGGCAAAGAATTCCAGTATGCTTTTTCCGAACCTGAACGTGACGAAATTCTTCATGACATGGTAAAGGAAGCCAAAGAAAAGCGTGGAGCCAAAGCTGCCAAAAATAAAGTTAAAGCCGAAACTGAAACTTCCGGCGAAGAGGGTGCGGCCGAGCCAAGCGCCGAAGAGGCTACCAGCTCAACTATAGATGGCGTAAAGTACACCATACAGCGCTATAAGGGTTTGGGTGAAATGAACCCCGAACAGCTTTGGGAAACCACCATGGACCCGCAAAACCGCGTTATGCTCCAGGTAAAAATTGAAGATGCCGAAAAGGTCAGCGAAATATTCGAAACCCTTATGGGCGACGAGGTAGCCCCCAGAAAACGCTTTATAACCACCCACGCTAAGACGGTCAAAAACCTCGATATATAATGCATAAAGCAGCCAAGCCTACCCGGGATGGCTGTTTTATTGAATTTTCAACTAGAAAATTGACACGACTTTATATTTATAGTATTATGTGGATCAAGATATTAATGATTTTTTAGATGTCAAAGAAATATTTACTCACGCCGGAAGGCTTGCAAAAACTTAACGACGAACTTAAGGATCTGGTCACCAAAAAGCGGCCGGAAGTTATAGAACGCATCCGTGAAGCAGCCGCCCATGGCGATTTAAGCGAAAATGCCGACTATGCCCAAGCCCGCGAAGAACAGTCTTTTATTGAAGGGCGCATCCAGGAAATAGAAGACATGATCAAGAATGCGGAAATAATTTCCACGGCAGGCCACGGCGGCACGGTTACTATTGGATCCACCGCGACCATTAAGGTAAACGGCCAAGAGCGCAAATACACCATTGTCGGTTCCAACGAAGCTAACCCCAAGGAAGGCAAAATTTCCAACGAATCTACCGTAGGCAAAGCGCTTTTAGGCAGGAAATCCGGCGACAAATTCAAAGTCACCACACCGGCTGGCGAAATGGAATATGAAATAGTGGAAATAGGGTAATATTCCATCAAAACTTTCTTACACATAGTAAAACGGCTAAATTCGCATATTTAGCCGTTTTTTGATACAATAAGGCTACGGAAATGTAATGCGAATCTACTGAAAACTACGGAAATTTCCAAGCTTATAGGGATATTTTGGATAGAGTCTTGTAAATAAAAATAATATTATTCACGTATGTCAGAACGACTTGAAGACATTATAAATACCAGGAAAGAGAAATTAGAGCGGTTAAAAGCCCAAGGGATAGACCCGTACCCTTCTTCTACCTCCCGCACCCACACCAACAAACAGGCATTTGAAAATTTTGACGCGCTCCAGAACGAGGCAATAACGTTGGTTGGAAGAATCCGCAGTTTTCGCGACATGGGGAAGATTATATTTACCCATATAGAAGACGGCACGGCAAAAATCCAAATCTTGCTAAAGTCAGATAACGTTGGCGAAGAAAATTTTAAGTCTTTTTTGAAAAATTTTGATACCGGGGATTTTATTGAAGTAACCGGCACGCTGTTTAAAACCAAGACCGGTGAAATCACCTTAGGGGTAGGTGTAGGGGAGTCCACCGGCCTCCCGGCTAACAAGGCGGCTAATAGCCGCCCCTACACATTGCTGGCTAAAAGCCTCCTGCCTTTGCCCTCCGAACATTTTGGCTTGGCCGACGAAGAAACCAAATTGCGCAAGCGGTATTTGGATATTTTACTTGACCCGAGCGCCAAAGAAATTTTTATAAAGAAGACCCGGTTTTGGGACAGTATGCGCGAGTTCTTACAAGCCCGAGGTTTTTTGCACATGGACATGCCCATCCTAGAACCGGTTCCGGGCGGAGCCGAAGCCAAGCCGTTTATAACGCACCACAACGCGCTCGACCGCGACTTTTACCTGCGCATATCCCTAGAGTTGCCCCTGAAAAAAATGCTCGTGGCTGGCTATGAAAAGGTGTTTGAAATTGGCCGCATTTTCAGGAACGAAGGCATAGACACCGAACATTTGCAGGACTACACCCAAATGGAATTTTATTGGGCTTACGCGAGCTTCCAAGACATGATGGATATGGTGAGGGAAATGTACCAAAAAGTCATAATGGACACGTTTGGCACCTTAAGCATAGCGGCCCGCGGACAAACCGTAGACTGGAGCGGGGAGTGGGAAAAAGTGAGTTATGTGGAACTGTTCAAACAGCATACGGGCATAGACCTGCTGGCTGCAAAAGACAAGGAACTAAAAGATTACTGCGACACAAACCATATTGCCTACGAAAATTTTGCGGAACGCGGCAGGCTTATGGACTTAATATTTAAAAAAGTCAGGCAGAACATTCCGGGCGGAAAACCGGTCTTCCTGGTGGACCAGCCGGTAGAACTGGAGCCGTTGGCCAAGCGCGACCCCCAAAACCCCAAACTAGTCCAGCGCATGCAAATTATTGCCTATGGTACGGAGTTGGGCAAAGGCTTTGGCGAACTAAACGACCCCTTGGACCAACGAAGCCGTTTTGAAGAACAGGGCAAACTTCGCGAGAAAGGCGACGACGAGGCGCAAATGATGGACACAGATTACGTAGAAGCCATGGAATATGGCATGCCGCCCTGTGCGGGTTTTGGCTTGTCCGAACGCCTGTTTGCCATACTCTCAGACAAATCTATTCGCGAGACCGTGGTTTTTCCATTAATGAAGGATGCCAAAGCCGCACCAACCCACGAATAGCATGCAAATGTCACAAAACGATAATATTTAAATATCTTTTATGACAATAATACCGGTAGCGGTAGGGCTGATTCTGGATGACGAGGGTAACATACTAGTATCTAAAAGGATAGATCCCCAAACGCCTGCAGCGGATGGCAAATGGGACTTCATAGGGGGCAAGGTGGAACCCGGGGAAAACCCGGAAGAAACCATAGTCAGGGAAGCTAAGGAAGAAACCGGTTTGGAAATTAAACCTTTAAGGCTCCTGCCTAAAATACTTTCTAACGTTTGGGAGCGGAAAGATTTAGGCACAACCCAAGCCCTGTTACTCGCATATGAATGTTCGGTTGTTGGCGGAACTTTACATACCCAAAACTTTGACCATAAAATAGCCGAGCTAAAGTTTATACCTCCCCGTGATTTGGATAGTTACGATACCTTGGCGAGTGTAAAGGAGTTACTGGCTTTGCTAAAAGCAGTAACCTAGCATTACAAAAAGCATAAAAAATTAATCAATTTTTTAATTAAATTATACGGTTATGCTCGACATAAAATTTATTCGCGAACACCAGGAGGATGTGCAGAAAGCCATTACGAACAAACGTATTGACTTGGATTTGCAGGAACTGCTCGATGCCGACGAGCTTAGGCGCAAACTGCTCATGGAACTCGAAACATTGCAGGCCACCAAAAACAAGGTCTCCAAGGAAATTCCCAGCCTTTCGCCCGAAGACAAGCAGGTGAAGCTTTTGGAAATGAAAGAAGTCGACGCCAAAGCCGACGAAATAAAAAAACAACTCAAACCGGCCGAAGAAAAATTTACCGAACTCATGTATAAGGTGCCCAACATCCCAAGCCCCGAAACCCCCATTGGCAAAGACGACAGCGAAAACGTGCCGTGGCTGTATTGGAGCCCGCTCCTTGGCGAAATAGACCCAAAAGACGAAAACAAGGTCAAGGAAGTGCCTACAAAGTTTACCTTCGAAGCCAAAGACCATGTGGAACTTATGCAAAAACATGACATGGTAGATTTGGAAGCCGGTGTAAAGACTGCGGGTTTCCGCGGATACTACTTAAAAAACGAAGCAGTACTCATGCAGTACGGGCTGTTGTGGCATGCGCTCAAAAAAATGCAGGAAAAAGGCTTTAACCTGCTTATCCCGCCCATAATGGCCAAAGAATTCGCTTTCTACGGCAGCGGCCATTTCCCCTTCGGCCGGCAAGACCAATACGTTTTAGGCACAGAAAGTGAGCTTAAAGATGAAGAATACATGAAGCAGCCGCTCTTCCTTTCCGGCACGTCTGAGCCAGCCCTGTTAGCGTATTACGCAGACAAAATCCTTGACGAAAAAGACCTGCCCATAAAAGTGTGCGGCATTTCCCAGTGCTTCCGCGGCGAAATAGGCAGTTATGGCAAAGATACCAAAGGCATTTACCGCATTCATGAATTTATGAAAGTAGAACAGGTAGTCTTATGCAAAGCTGATATTTTGGAAAGTGAAAAATGGCACGAAACTATGAGGGAAATAGCCCAAGAAATGCTTAAGGACCTTAAGCTCCCGCATCGCGTACTTAACATATGTACAGGCGACATGGGTGCGGGTAAATATAAAATGTATGACATAGAAACTTGGATGCCGGCACGGAAAAATTACGGGGAAACCCATTCCGATTCAAACCTTACCGACTGGCAAACCAGGAGGCTTAATATACGCTATAAAGACGGCCAAGGAAAAGTTAAGCACGCATTCGGGCTAAACAACACGGTCATAGCCAGCCCGCGCATCCTTATTGCCATAATTGAAAATTACCAAAATGCTGACGGCAGCATAACCGTACCGGAAATTTTAAGGCCTTATGTCGGTAAAGATATAATTCAGTAGGCCGCACTCCTTACCCGCATATTTAGCATTATCCGTACCTACAGCTTCCAGTACCATTGTATGTTTTCAAAACCAAAATTAAACCCAAAAGTGCGTTTTCAAAGCGCTTCCTTTAAAAAACAACTTACGGAAGCGCGCAATTATAAACGCGCAGTAAAAACCCGTAAGCCATCAGACCCGCATTATTTTGGAGTGCTTGAATTTGTTGGCTTAACAAGCTTATGGCAACAACTCGTGGTATTGGGGGTGCTTGCCGTTTTATTATATTTTCTCTTTATTCCCAATTTCCTGTTTATTCGGCACGTGTCAGTTACGGGTGTGGACGAGCCTGCCCAAGCCGCATTGGCCACCTCGGCAAAAATGTACATGGCCCAACGGCACATACCCTCGGGTAAACATTACATATTTCTAAATGCCGATGGGCTCAAGGCTTATATAGCAAACGAAAACCCGACTTTACGGGTAGAGGCCGTAAAAAAAATATGGCCGAATAAACTGGCCATCCAAGCCCAAGCCCGTACGGCCGCCTTTTATGCCAGGTGGGACCAGGATACTGGCATTATTTCAACCGATGGCTTAGTGCTAAAATTTTTACCATCGCTTCCCGCAGCAAGTACCACCCCTGAACTCCAAGCCCTTATTCCCGTAAAAGGTTTGCCCCGCCCGGAAGCCAGTGGGCTTTATGCATGGGCAGAGCCTTTTCGCCAGCACTTAGAACGCGTACGTGAATACGTACCCCGGCTGGCAAATTCTCCTATCCGTGAAATAAGCTTTCACGAAAAAGATATGTATATGGATATCTTATTAGAACAGGGTTACCATGTACTTATTGCCCCCAAAGTGCAGTCCGAAGAAATAGAGCAGAAGCTCAAGGCAATATTGAATGATTATACGCCGGGGCAAAAGCAAGGCTTGTCATATATTGACCTGCGTTTTAAGGAAAGGGGCTTTGCTTGTTTTAAAGACCAACTTTGCTCCCAGCCAGCCCAGCCTGCTAATGATAAAAACGCGACTAGCAGCGAAAGTTCGTTATAATTAACCATATCAATCCCATGCCCACTACGCATATTATATCCCTCGGTGGCTCACTGGTTGTCCCTGACCAAATAGATGAAAGCTACCTAAAAGCTTTTATCCAACTCATTAAACTTAAGGTAAAACGAAGGCACAAGTTTGTGCTTATTGTGGGCGGGGGTAAAACCTGCAGGAAATACCAGGAGGCATTAAAAAAAGTAGTGCCTGCCCCGGCTGTAGACCTTGACTGGCTAGGCATCCAAGCCACGTGGCTTAACGCCAAGCTCGTTCAACTTATGTTCGGCAAACTGTCTCACCCCAGCATAATTTCCGACCCGAACAAAAAGGTCGCTTTCAAGGAAAAAGTCTTGGTTGCAGGGGGGTGGAAACCGGGCAGAAGCACCGACGACGACGCCGTTAGGCTTGCCCATCAATACCGCGCGAACCAAATCATAAACCTGAGCAACATAGACGCGGTGTATAGCGAGGATCCGCGTAAAAATCCCAATGCTACCAAAATAGAACAAATTTCTTGGAAAGGGTTTAGGTCTATGTTCAGCAAAAACTGGAATCCGGGAGCCAATGTCCCGTTTGACCCGACGGCCGCAGCCTTGGCCGAAAAACTAAAGCTAAAAGTCATAATAGCCAATGGAAAAAATTTAAAAAATTTGGATAACATCCTCTCCGGCAAGAGTTATGAGGGAACGACAATAACAAATTAGATTAAAGTTTATAAATCAAGTAGTGCTAAACGGTTGCAAAAGCATAGAAGGGCATCTTCTCTGAGAAGATGCCCTTCTATAAATGAAGCTTGGCGTCTAATTTACTTTGTACATATCTACAT
>CAYOXN010000005.1:15034-24715 GCA_964407965.1 uncultured Candidatus Saccharibacteria bacterium | reverse complement strand
CTATGAATGTGTCGGAGCGGGGAATGTAAGCTTCGGGTTGGTAGTAGTCGTAGTAGGAAACAAAATAATGCACGGCGTTGTCGGGGAAAAATTCTTGGAACTCGGAAGCTAACTGGGCGGCTAAGGTTTTGTTGTGGGAAATTATGAGTGTGGGCCTTTGGAGCTTTTCTACAATGTTGGCCATGGTAAAAGTCTTGCCCGAGCCGGTAACGCCCAAAAGCGTCTGGTAGCGGTTCCCAGCTTGAATAGACTTGAGCAGGCCTTCTATGGCTTTGGGCTGATCACCAGAGGGCTTGAATTTTGAAGTGAGCTTAAACTTGGTCATAAGATACTAATATACGAATGTTTACGGATGATACCAATAATACGGATGGGAAAATTGTACTTTACGAAGTATTAAATTTACGAAGTACGAAAGGGTACGAACTTACGAAGGTCAAATACCCGCGTGTGTCCTGCAGTATTCGTATGTTCGTAAAAGTTCGTACTTCGTAAAGTCTGTAAAGTTATACTAGCACTATCTCCGGCGGGTGTTAAGGCTTTGAGTTATCAAGTGAAAAGTTATCAAGTTATCAAGTAATCTCTACTAAATACTAAAATAAACTAGATTAGGTTTTAGGTATTAGGTGTTAGGTTTTAGGAAAAACAAAACTAGTGAACAGTGGACAGTGAACAGTGGACAGTAGCTGCAAAATTCAGAAGTCAATAATTAGGTATTTAGTCATTGGGTTTTAATTAGAAATTAGATATTAGGAATTAGAAATTGGTTTTAATGGTAAAGGATAAAAGATCAACCTGCCCGCCATTGACTTCGCCTTCAGGCGATGGCAGGCGGGGGATAAAAGATTGCAGTCCTTCTTGATTCTTGATTCATGATTCTTGATTCTTTGTGTGTGAAGGATCAAGGATAAAAGATCAAGGATATTTCCCTACCTACTACTTACTACCTACTGGTCCTATAAAAAAACCGGCGGAATTACAGCTACCGCCGGTTCACTGTGATGTTAGGAGAATCTCTACCCCTGCACCACGGTGCAAATGAAGACTGGTGCGAGTGGAGGGAATCGAACCCCCGTCCTTTTCGTAAATTATGAACAATTTCTTGCTCAAACAAAACGCTCTGCCGCTGAGCTACACTCGCGATCCTCTATTTATAATATGATGGCACTGGTGCCTATTAAGCTCAAAGCTTAAACCAGTACTGGCACCAGGTGCTCCACGCCTCGGAGGCAGCGTGGAACAATGAATATATTATACTTATTTAAGGGGGAAAGTCAATAGGGATTAGGGATTAGCGGTTAGCGTGTAGTGGGTAGCGTTTAGGAACTGCAGATCTACCCGACTACCTACTACTTACTACCTACTATATTGTGTGCAAAGGTCATTTTTGTGGCGTATAAAAAAACCGACGACATTGCAAGTCGTCGGAGGGGCTCTCCTGGTAAGCGTTACTAGCGTTCGTTAAGCCGCTTTTGACAATCTTCACATTCTTCGATGTGTTCCTCCGCTTCTGGGGCTGACAGCCTTTTCCGTATTAGAGGACACTGATCCACGATCGCTTTGATTGCTCTAGGGGTTTTTTGGCCCCTGACTTTTAATCCACTCCTATTAGACATGCATTAAATTTTATAGGAATTTGAGGTTTTGTCAACAAAGGCGGAACTTGCTAGTATAAGTATGCAGGGTTGTTTGATTTCCGTAGTTTTCAGTAGATTCGTATTTAAATTCCGTAGCATATGATTGCCTATATTAAAGGAACAATTTTAGAAAAAGGCCTAACGTATATTATTGTTGAAACCCAAGGCCTGGGCTACAAGGTTTTTGTTACGCCAGAAACGTTAGAGCATAAAATTGGCGAGGAAATTAAGCTGTATACGTACCATAAAGTGGCCGAAGACGGCCAGGCCTTGTTTGGCTTGCCGGATTTTTTTAGCCTGCAATTTTTTGAACTGCTTATTACGGTCTCCGGCGTGGGGCCTAAAATGGCTTTGGCTATTTTGTCCGCTGCAAAAATAGACGCCATAAAAAGCGCCATAATGCACCAAGACACCGGCATGTTTACCCGCATTTCGGGCGTGGGCACCAAAACCGCGGAGCGGATTATAGTTGAATTAAAGAGCAAAGTGGGCAGCTTGGAAACCGCCCCGGGCTTGGCCGCGAGCAACGAAGTGTTCGACGCCTTGCTCGCTTTGGGCTACAACCAGCGCGAAGTAAGGGAGGTGGTAAATAAACTTGACCATAATTTGTCTACACCAGAACAGTTAAAACAGGCTTTGAGAATGTTGGGAAGCAAATAGAAAATTGACCTAATTCCTAATTGCTCTAATTGACCTAAGGAATAATAAAGATATTAATACCTAATATACTACAAAAAGTGCTTCATAGTTATAATATTGGACATTTAATAATTGGGATTTGTTTAGAATAATTAGGTCAATTAGGTTAATTAGAAATTTATTTAATGTGCAACTAGTAGAACTAACAAAAAATCAAAGATTAGATTATAACCGTTTTGTCGCTGGCCAGAACGGCTCTTTTTTGCAGTCTTACGAATGGGGCATGTGGCAGGAAAAATTGGGCAAAAAAGTTAAACGTTTTTTTATTTTGGACGACCAAAACGTGCAAGTAGGCGCGGTCCAGTTTGTCCGCATGCCCTTGCCTTGGGGGCGGGCGTATTGGTATGCGCCTTACGGGCCGGTGGTAACGAGTAATTTTAATTTTGAAATTTTAGGTTTTAAAACTGCGTTGCAAAAAGCTTTGCCCGAGGCGCTTTTTTACAGGGTGGAGCCGCAAAATTATCGCACCATCCAACCTACAGGTCATACAATTAAAAAAACCATAAATATCCAGCCCGCCATAACTATGGTAGTCAATGTAACCAAGGGCGAGGAAGAGCTGCTTAAAGGCATGCACCCCAAAACCAGGTACAATATCCGCTTGGCGCAAAAACACGGAGTAGTAATAGAGAGCGAGCTTACGGTTACCCCCGGGTTTGGGTTGTACGCCAAAGAGGCGGTGGACCTTATTGTGCAAACCCAAATACGCCAAAATTACCGCGGGCACTCGGAGGCCTATTACAAAAATTTGCTAAATTTTTTTGTGTTTTTGGAAAAAGGCAAGTCGGATTTGCAGTTTACCGTATATAAGGCTTTGTATAATAGGCAGATATTGGCCAGTGCCATAATGGCAGACTTTGGCAGGACACGGGTGTATTTGTATGGCGGTTCAAGCGAGGAACAGCGCAACGTCATGGCGCCGTATTTGCTGCATTTTCAAGCCATGCTCGATGCGCATGCCCAAGGCCTGGAAAATTATGATTTGGGCGGCAGTGAAGTTTCCGCAGGGGGCGAGCGCGGCTTTACTCGGTTTAAGCAGGGTTTTGGCGGAAAGGTAGTGGAGTATGCCGGAGCTTACGATTTGGTAAATAACCCGAGGTTGTATTGGTGGTATGAAAAAGTAAGGATGGTAAATTTGTTGGTTAGGAAAATATTTTAAGTACCACAAGACTTACGCACCACTACCTTTTGAACTGGCGGAGCCGGGCCCTAAAAGGCATCTCTGGCCAACTTCTTCGTTATTTTCCTCAGGGATCTATTGTTGTAGTCTGACTACGTCTCCGGAAATCCTTGGAAAATACCTCGAATTTGGCTTAGTGCGTAAGTCCTGTACCAAAATAAAAAACCTTCCCTCGCGGGAAGGTTTTTATGTAAGCACTATTTTATTGTTTTTTACATTGAACGTAAATTCATACCCGGAGGTTTTTTTCTTGAGCAAGACGTCTGCGGCCAGGTTTTCCACGTTTTCTTCTATATACCGGTGGACAAGGCGGGCGCCAAGCTCCGGGCTGTAGGCTTTGTTGGCAATAAAACGCACTAGTTCGGGGGTAAAATGCGCATGCAGTTTTTTCTTTTGCAGTTTTGCAATAAGGCTTTGGAGTTGGAGATAAGTTATTTTTTCTATTTCGGTTGGGGAAAGGGGAGAGAAAATAACAAAGCCGTCAAAGGCTCCTAACAGTTCCGGCGGGCAATGTTCAAGCAGGCCTTGTTTGAGCAAATCAACTTTTATTTGTTCGTATGTCCTATGTGCCTGGAGGCCTTCTTGGATAGTTTTGCTGCCCGTAGTGGTAGAAGCAATGAGCAGTATGCGGGGGTGTGAAGTTTTGCTTGCCGGGCCGCCAGGTCCCGCACCTGTCTTTATGAGACCGGTAACCAGCAGGCAGAGTTCTGGCGAAGCGTCTTCAAAATTTTCTATGAGCAGCAGGGTAAAAGGATTTTTTTCTTGGTGTTGGCTGAGCTGTTTTTGGAATTGTTTGGTGTTGCCATTCAAGCTTTTTGCGTCTGTCCTGAGCAAATACTCGCTATTGCCCAAGTAGGTTTGGGCGAGCGCTTTGGCTATTTCGGTTTTACCCGTACCCATGGGGCCTACAAACAAAAATGAACCTATAAGTTTGGAATGGGTGAGCCCGCTTTGGGCGCGTTTAAGGGTTTGGGTAATGTAGGCCAATGCATTGGCCTGCCCAACCACGGTTTTGGCCAGGGCCAGTTCGAGCTGTTCGGCTTCTACGCGGGAATTTTGCAATTGGCCTATGGGAATATGGAACAGCGAGCTTACGGTTTTAAGAATATGGTGTTCGGTAATAATTTTCCGTCCATGGGGCGTGGAAGGCAAAGCCGCGTGCCCGTTATGCAGGGCTGAACGGGCAGCTTCGGCCAGGACTTTAACGCTGGCTTGGGGTTGGGCAATGGCAGGGGTGTACTGGTTGGTTAAGGCTAAAGCGGTTTTAAGGCTTGGGGTTAAGAAAAAAACTTTCATATGCACTTCCAGAATGGTAGCTTGGAGTGCGATATTCAAAAAAACCTGGGTGGGTGACGCGGTGGTAAGGACATAAGACTCTTTTTCCATGCGGAAGTCGGCGGTTTGTCTTATGGCATCAAGCCCTTCCGGGGTGGTGCTGGCTATATAGGGGACATGGTAGCGCTTGGTAAAATCTATAAACGTGTTGAGCAGTGCGGCGGCCTTTTGGTCCAAAGCCAGCCGGTGGAAATTGGGTAAGACCAGTATGCTGTTTCCGGTATCGTGGGCTTCTTGCAGCAAGCGTTGCCAGAGGTGGTTGGAATTTTTTACATCGTGCAGGACATACTCAAGGTTTATTTGTATTAACCTTCGGTTTAATAGGTAGAGGGGGACTTTTCCCGAAGCTTGGGCATAAGCAAGCTCATGGACTATGGCCATTTTGCCCGAACCGGGATTGCCAATTAACAGCACGCCCATATTTTGCTCAAGCCTGGAACTTATGGCTGCCACGTCGCTGCTCCGGCCGAGCGCGGGAGTGAGGGTGCCGTCGAGCGCGGCCTGGCTAAGGTTAGTGCCATACCTATTGAGGAGCGGTGTTGGTAAAAGCCCGCGGGTGTTTATCCAAGCCGTGGGGTGGAATTTTGACCTGAGCAGGACAACGGATTTTTTTAGGTGTTTAACCGAAAGTATCCAGGTTATGGTTTCGGTTAACGTTATGTCGGTTATATTTAAGTTGGCAAAAATAGAATGTAAAATATGGTCTTCGGGAAGGCTAATAGCTGCTGCGCTGAGCAGGACTAGGGGTTCTATGGCCGGGAGGTTATGCTGGACGGCCAAAGCCAGGGCGGTAAACGGAATGCGGGCAATGTGTTCTTGTTCGTTTGGGGCCGGAGTTTCCAGTGCCATGTAGTTGAGCAGGAATATTTTTATGTCGGTAGCGTTGCCGTCAAACCGGCGAAAAAACAAATTCACATCGGGATCCTGAAGCAGGGCAAAGAGTATGTCGGTAGCCGCTACTTGGCGTGAGCCATGCTGGACGCTGACAGCCAGTGCCTGGTTCCAACGGGCTTTGGCGGCAGGCGTAAAAAAATTAAATACATCGCTTATGGAAGACGAATGGTTGTGTTGCACCCAGCTGAGTATGTTGCGACTTTTTGCGGACACTCTGCCGTGGAAAATATGGGCGACCCAGTATATGGTACACAGTACCGAAGCGTAAAAAACCAAAAGCGCCCACGAAGGTGAGGCGGGAGTGCGGGCTTGTAAAAGGGGATCGGGCGACGTGGCAGCCAACACCAGTGAGCATGCGCCCAGTATGGCTATAAACGCAAACGCAACGTTGCCTAAAATTTTAAGGTTGGTAACCAGCCGGGAATTGTTTATCCGCCCTTGGCTGAATGAACCCGAAAAAACCAGCTCGCCTTGTGAAGTTTGGGCAGTCAGCGGCCATGGGCCGGTACTGGGTTTGTAAGAAAGCTTGAACATTAGAGTAAAACGAACAATTGGTATATGAACAAACTAAGCGTAACAGGAAGTATGGCTACATAAAGAACAAGTAGGCTTAGGGCACAAGCGCATGCTAGGCCAAACAGTAAGCTTTGGAAGGTTAACAAAATAAGTCCCAGGCTTATGAGCAAGAGCCTGCGTAAAAAACCATAGTGGGACAAATGGTGGGTAAAAGTTTCTTGCGCAATAAGTCCCATATGGCTAATGCCATAGGTTTTTATGAGTGTGTTTTTCAGCCACATAAAAAGCAAGGTAATACCTTGGGAGTACCACCACAGGGGAAAGGTTATGTCGTTAAAAGACAAATCGACCATGTTTATTTGCTTGAGTTTAGCTCTAGTTTTTGTATCGGGGAGAATTTTTACCACCATTATTATACGATATTTTGGGATTTTTTCATAATGACATAAATCCATAGATCACAGATTACACAGATACACAGATTTATTATTTTTTGTGCAAAGGGTTCGGGACAAGGTATAATATAGATAAGCAAATAAGCAGATAAGCTATTAGGTTAATAAGCTGATAAGCGGATAAGTACAGAAGAGTATGAAAAGTTTGTTTAAAAAATTATTGCCAACATCTTTCCTCAAAATATTGAGGCCGGTGTACCATGGGGGGCTGGCCTGGCTTGCCGCTATGTATTATGGCCAGCCTTCACGGCGCCTTACGGTTATAGGGGTAACGGGTACGGCGGGGAAGTCTACCACGGTAAAAATGTTAGCGCATATTTTGAACCTTTTTGGGAAGAAATGTGGCTATATTACTACCGTAAGTTTTTACGACGGAAACACAGAATATATAAACAAGCACGGTTTGTCCATGCCGGGCGGGCCCCTGCTACAAAAACAGCTTAAAACCATGGCGGACAATGGCTGCGCTTACGCCATAGTAGAGTGTACCAGCGAAGGGTTGGCGCAAAACCGGCATATGGGCATAGGTTTTTCTGGGGCGGTGTTCACCAATTTGTCGCCGGCGCATTTGGACACTCACGGCAGTTTTGAAAACTACCGTGCCGCCAAGGGCAAGTTGTTTGAGGGGGTTAAGCAATTTAAAAAAAGTTTTTTTGTAGTAAATGTAGATGACCCTAATTCGGATTATTTTTTGCAGTTTTCAGCCAAGGAAAAAATAGGAGTAACGGGTGACGAACATAAAAAACAATACTATGCGTTAAATAACGTGTTATGGTACCACGACGTCGAAGCGGGGGAAGGGGTAAGTTTTGTGGTTGAACAAACCTCATTTTCCATACCCATGGCCGGGGAATTTAATGCCACCAATGCCGCACTGGCCGTAGCTACTGCCCACGTTTTGGGGGTAAGTTTGGAACATTCCAGCCAGGCACTGGGGAATTTTTCGGGTGCGGCCGGACGCATGGAAGAAATTCCAAATGTTTTGGGCATTAAAGTTTTTGTGGACTATGCGCCTGAGCCTGCAGCTATGCAAGCGGCGTTAACCGCCGTAAACCATATGCCCCACAACAGGATTATCCATATGTTTGGCTCTACCGGAGGGCATAGGGACGTGGCCAAGCGTGCGGAATTTGGCCGCATATCAGCGAGGCTGGCCGATGTAATAGTTATAACCAACGACGACGTGTACGAAACCGACCCGCAAGTTATAGCCACAAACATTCAAGAAGGCATAAGCGAAGTTTTGCCCGAGCAGCGGAAGGTAAAAAATATTCAGACTATTTTAGACAGAAAAGAGGCAATTGCTTATGCACTGTCTATAGCCCGGCCAAATGACATTGTGTTGTTTACCGGCAAAGGCAGCGAACAGTTTTTAGTCCTGCCCGACAACCAGCGCATAGAGTGGGATGAAAGGGAGGAAGTCAAAAAAATATTAAATAAAATTGAGCAGAATTAAGTAAAATTAAATAAAATTTACACTCTACTAAATACTAAAAGACTAAATTACGAAACATGCTAAGAGTTTCAAAAAATACTTTAAAGATTAATCTTACTAAAAAAGTTTAGTAATTTCGCTTATTTTAGTATTTAGTAGAGTCCAAAACGCTACAAGCTATTAGGAATAAGCTTTTCCTAAAACCTAGAACCTAACACCTAAAACCTAACGTATGTTAAATGGAAAAAATTTTTATATAGGTATATTTGTTGCATTTTTTGCCGTGTTGGCATGGAGCGGGTTTAGGCCGCCGGCCGGGTATTTTACCTGGGCTTTGGAAATTTTTCCGGCTATAATAGCCCTTGTTGTCTTAATAGCCACTTTTAAGAATTTTGAATTTACCAAATTGGTGTATGTGCTCTTGCTGTTCCATTCTTTTATTTTAATGATAGGCGGCCATACGACCTATGCGGAAATGCCCGTGTTTAACTGGTTGAGGGACACGTTTAATTTGGAGAGGAATTATTACGACCGGCTGGGGCATTTTATGCAAGGCTTTGTGCCGGCGCTGGTGGCAAGGGAATATTTTATAAGGAAAAACGTTGTGCCAAACCCCTGGTGGCGCAATTTCATAATAGTTATGTTTCTGCTGGGTTTTGCCGCGTTTTATGAATTTATAGAGTGGTGGATTTCCCTGCTTTCCGGCGAAGCGGGCAATGCGTTCTTGGGCACCCAAGGCGACATTTGGGACAGCCAATGGGACATGTTCATGTGTTTTGTAGGCTCCATAGTTTCGCTGCTCACCCTGTCTAAACTACATGACCGATATATTCGCAAGTTGTTAAATAAGGCTAGTAAGTAGCGGTTAGCGTTTTAAATTAACACGGATCCACCGATTGTACACGGATAAACGGATGTCTACCGATATCTAGAATCCGTAGGTATCAGTAGATCCGGATCCAATCCGTAGATCCGTGTAAAAGTTTAGTAGAGTCCTAAACGCTACCCCCTACACGCTAAACGCTAATTTCGTATCTTAGTTTCCTTTAGTATTTAGTAGAAATGCAATTTAAATTTTATTTAATTTTATTTAATTCTGTTCAATTTTACTTAATTTTCTCCACATGATTCTCTATATAAACTCCACAGCCCACGAAAACGTTACGTTTATGCTGGACAATGGCGGTAAAACCATTACCAAGACTTTTATAATTGGCTCGCATAGCGGACATAAAATAGTTAAAAAGCTTGAAGAGTTTTTGAAAAGTAAGATTAAAGATGGACTTGCCACGCCAGCGGCGGGGGGATTTAAGATTCAAGAAATAGTGGTTAACACGGGCCCCGGAAGTTTTGTAGGTACCCGCGTAGGCGTAACCATTGCCCAAGCCCTAGCCATGGTTTGGGACGTGCCGGTTAAATACCTAGAAAATGAAGAATTCCAAAAACAGGCTTAAATATAAGATTAAGTTAATACAAAAATACCGCTTATATTAGCGGTATTTTTATATTAACTATTGACAATAAGTTATA
>CAYOXN010000005.1:13092-15024 GCA_964407965.1 uncultured Candidatus Saccharibacteria bacterium | reverse complement strand
TTTGTAGTATAATGTATAGTAAATAATTTGCTAGTCCTTATGAGCCTGTAATTGTGTTTATAAGCTTAAAAGGTTTAGTAGTTCAGGCGCTGTGTGACTTGTTCATGCGGCGCCTTTTTTATGGGAAAAATAAAGTTTTATATTATTATGTGTCATTGCGAGGGAGTTAGACGACCGAAGCAATCTTATATATTGAGTTCATAATCAGATTGCTTCGTCGTCAGTTAAAGCCCTGACTCCTGGGGTCCCCTAATTTTGCAGCAAAATTTGGGGTATCCCCACCCCGCAAAGACACAATAAAGAATAAAAATAATTTTAAAACCGCCAAGTTTGGCGGTTTGAAATTTATTATTCCTTTAACTTAAACACCTTCATGGTTAAGAGGAGGAGGGCTAGGAACCAGAGGAGGAGGAAGATAAGGTCTTTTTGAATGGAGATGAGGCTGGCGGAGTCGAGAAAACATTTACGGAGGCCGTCGGCTAAGTAGGTTATGGGTAAAACGCCGGCTACGGCTTTGAGGCCTGCGGGTAATCCACCAGTGGGGAAAAAGACGTTACCCAAAAACGCAAAGGGCATGCCTATGGCTGCGGTGAGCGGTGCGGCTGACTCGTACGAGGTGGCAAAGTTGGCAATAAGCAAACCAATTAGCAGGAATATGCCACCACCGAGCAGTATTAAAAGTATTATGCCCAAAATGCTTCCGGTAATATGGGCGTTAAAGAATACCATACCCACTACGGTTATAAGCACCACCTGCATGAACATAACCAAAATTCTTGATACCAGAAGCCCTAAAACCAAGTCACGGGTTTTAATGGGCGTGACCAAAAAGCGTTTTATTACGCCCCGCGCTTTCATGTCCGTCATCCAATAGGCGAGGCCGTATATGCCACTCGACATTATGGAATAAGCCAGTATGCCGGGCAGCACAAAGTCCTTGTATGCAACTTGATTAACTCCAAACCTAGGAATAGGCAATACCGAAAGCGCGACATATAACCCCGTGGGCATGACAATAGTCCAAAATAACCCGCCCACATTGCGGTAGAGCATCTTTAAATTTACAATTGATAACTGATAAATAGCCAGCATTTGTATTAAATAAAATTAATTAAAATTAAGTAAAAATAAATAAAAATTATGTAGTCAATTTTGGCAATTTTATTTAATTATGTTCAATTTTACTTAATTATTTTCGTACTCTTTGCCTGTCAGGTCCAAATACACGTCTTCCAGGCTGGCGGTTTTTACGGAGAAACCGGCAAATGCTATGTTGTGGTGGCTTAGCGTTTCTACTATGTGTGCTATGCCGTGCAAGGAGTTTAATTCCAAAATTATTTTTGGGTATTTGTCATACACTTTGGTTACGTGCGGCAGGCCGGTAAAAAGTTTTTCGTCTATGCGGTTCTTTACCAAAAAGCTCGCTTGGGTGGTTTGGGAAAGTTTTTCTATAAGTTTCCTGGGCTCGTCTATTTCTAAAATTTTCCCTTCGTCCATTATGGCCACGCGGTTGCACAGGTATTCCGCCTCTTCCATGTAGTGGGTGGTAAGCACTACCGTAATGCCGGATTGGTTTATGGTCCTGACCAGCTCCCATAAGTTCCTACGCGCAGAAGGATCGAGGCCGGTGGTGGGTTCGTCCAGGAAAATTATTTCAGGTTTGTTCACGAGGGAGCTAGCTATGGTAAAGCGCTGTTTTTGTCCGCCGGAAAGGTTTTTTACAAATTCGTTTTTCTTTTCTTCCAGGTTTACTAACTTTAATAACGTGGTGATATCATCTGGTCGAGTAAATTCGTTTAGGGATTGCTTCGTCGAAAAGACAGGGCCCTTTTCTCCTCGCAATGACACAGGAGAGTAAAATGAAGCAAATAGCTCTAGCAGTTCTATGAGGGTTAGGTTGGGTAAATAGTCGCTGGACTGGAGTTGGACGCC
>CAYOXN010000005.1:7622-13082 GCA_964407965.1 uncultured Candidatus Saccharibacteria bacterium | reverse complement strand
GCGTATTTCTTGGGACTTCTCTATATTATTCAGCCCCAAAACGGAAACAGTCCCGGAAGTTTGTTTTTTGAGGCCTTCTATTATTTCCAGCGTTGTGGTCTTGCCGGCGCCGTTGGGGCCTAATATGCCAAATATTTCGCCTTTTTTCACGGAAAAACTCACCCCTTTAAGCGCCTGAAAGGTTTTTTGCCCGTTTTTTGGGCGGCTAAGGGTATAAGTTTTGGTTAAATTTTCAATTTCTATAATGTTCATAGGGTAATTCTAGCACAAACCACCAAATCTTCGAATGTATCCTAATCTATCGAAGATCTCCCGTAGGGAGACAAATATATCATAGGCCGATCCGAATATGCGAAAAACTTCCGAATGATCCTAATAATCCGAATATTTACGAATACATAAAATTTGAGATATTTGTGTTAAGTTGTGAGTTCGTGGATATTGTAGATATTATGCCTTATTTAAGCCAGAAAATATTATGTGTTTTTCTTGACAAAGCATACTTAAATGCTAATATGAATATATACACGACTTGGGGAACAGGTACATTGCATATTTGAAAAATGTCTTAAATAAGCCAAGTTTCTGAATTTAGAGACTTGACGGCAATAGTCAAATAATGCAAAATTTAATACAATTCTAGGCTAATAGAAATTGCCTTTTTTGCGTATGCAAAAAAGGAAAATTTTTGTGTCCTTAAATTGTTTAAAATCTACATAATTCCTTATAAATAAGCCGTTTTGATACATTTTGGGGAATAACTTAATAGTAAATAAAAATAGCAGCCGGATTTGTGCATATCGGGACTGTATTTTTGTTTAGTATTAATTTAACCAGCCCTTTTCTCTGATTTCTATCTATATTATAGTCAGCCAACTATTTACTAGCGTTTAGCTAGTAGTAAGTAGCAGGTAGGTAAAGGATAACAAGAGTCGGCTAACTATAGTACAGATTTTAAATCAGAACATATAAAAGGGCTGGGAAGGAAGCAACGGGTTATGTCTTCTAAACCCCATGCCGAAATGCAGCTGGCAAAGACCGAAAAGACCATAGCGCCTAGGCGGTATTTTTCCAAACGCCAACATGACGTGTCGCTGCTCCCGAACCTCATAGAGGTTCAGCTCAATTCCTATAAGTGGTTTTTGGAAAAAGGCCTCAAGGAATTGTTAGGTGAAATAAATCCCATTCGGGATTTTACCGCAAAGAACCTGGAATTATTCTTTGGGGATTATTTTTTCGACAAGCCTAAGTTTGACGAAATGGGCTCACGCGAAAAAAATGCCACGTTTGAAGCGCCGCTGTATGTTTCGGCAAAGCTTGTAAATAAAATTACCGGCAAAACCAAAACCCAGGACGTGTATTTCGGCGATTTCCCGCTCATGACGCCGCGCGGCACGTTTATTATAAACGGCGTGGAACGCGTGGTGGTTAACCAACTCATAAAGTCGCCGGGTGTTTTTTACACCGCGGAATTTTTGCGCGGCAAGAATTTTTACGGCGCGAAAATTATCCCTAACCGCGGCGCCTGGCTTGAACTGGACACGGACGCGGCCGGTGTAATTGGCGTTAAAATAGACCGCAAGCGCAGGATTCCCATAACCGCCTTGTTGCGCGTGTTCGGGCTTTCTTCCAACGAAGAAATTTTGGAAGCGTTTAAGGACATAGACACAGACCCGGATACCAAGTTTATCCAGGCCACGTTGGAAAAGGATGCTTCCACCAACAGCGATGAAGGCTATAAGGAAGTGTATAAGCGCATTCGCCCCGGAGACTTGGCCACGGTAGACAACGCCAAGTCGCTCATTTCGGGCATGTTCTTTAATTTTGAACGTTACGACCTTTCGCCGGTTGGCCGCTATAAGTTTAACCAGCGCATGGGCATGCCCGCGGGTGACAATCCGCTGCTGACCAAAGAAGACTTGGTTTCGGTGGTGCGCGAAATAATCCGCCTTAACAATACCCAAGAGCCGGCAGACGACATAGACCACTTGGCCAACCGCCGCGTGCGCGCGGTAGGCGAACTTATCCAAACCCGTTTCCGTGTGGGACTTGCCCGCATGGCTAGGATAGCCAAAGACCGCATGAGCTTGGCAGACTTGGAAACCGTTACTCCCGCCCAGCTTATCCACGTCCGTCCCATTGTGGCAACCATGCAGGAATTTTTCTCCTCCTCCCAATTGTCGCAATTTATGGACCAGACTAACCCTTTGGCCGAATTGGAGCACAAGCGCCGCTTGTCCGCCATGGGTCCCGGCGGCCTTTCCCGCGAACGTGCCGGATTTGAAGTCCGCGACGTGCACCGCAGCCACTACGGCCGCCTCTGTCCTATTACCACTCCCGAAGGCCCGAACATTGGTTTGGTAGCCCACTTGGCTACGTATGCCAAAGTCAACGACTTTGGGTTTATTGAAACCCCCTACCGACGCGTTAAGAAATTTGCCAAGAACGACGGCAAAGACGCGGCAGGCGAAATTTCCCTGTACGAAATAAAAGACGAGCAGGGTAGGGTAGTGGTGGAAGCCGGTGCTGAAATTTCCGGCCAAGCCGCCAAAGAGCTGGCCAAAAACAGCCAAATGTTGGAAATCCGCTTACGCCCCCGAGTGACCGAAGAAATAGATTATTTGGATGCGTACGAAGAAGAACATTTAATAATCGGCCAAGCCAATATTGAAGTTGACCCCCAGGGGTATTTTGTTGAACCGCGCGCTTCGGTACGTGTGCACTCGGTACCTTCTATAGCTTCTACCGACGACATAGACTGCCTGGATATTTCCCCCAAGCAAATTATTTCTGTGACTACGTCGCTCATTCCGTTTTTGGAACACGACGACGCTAACCGCGCCCTCATGGGCAGCAACATGCAACGCCAAGCGGTGTCCTGCATTAAGCCGCAGGCGCCTTTGGTCGGTACCGGTATGGAAGGCAAAGCTGCCCGCGACTCCGGCACGCTTATTTTGGCCGAAGAAGACGGCGAAGTCAGTTCCGTGACCGGCGACAAAATAGTGGTAACCGGGGAGAAAGGCAAGAAGAAAGAGTATCCGCTCCTCAAGTTCCTCCGCACCAACTCCGCAACCGCCATTAACCAAATTCCGCGCGTCAGCAAAGGCCAGAAAGTCCGCAAAGGCGAATATTTGGCCGACGGCGCTTCTACCGAAAACGGTGAATTGGCGCTGGGCCAAAATATTTTGCTGGCGTTCATGTCTTGGGAAGGCGGTAATTACGAAGACGCCATTTTGGTTTCCGAACGCGTGGTCCAGCAAGACCGCTTTTCCTCTATTCACATAGACGACTTTAAAATAGACGTACGCGATACCAAGCTCGGTGCCGAACAGGTGACGCGCGACATCCCGAACGTCGGTGAAGAAAAATTGAAAGACTTGGACGAGAACGGCATTATCCGCATTGGCGCCCAGGTAAAGGCCGGTGACATTTTAGTGGGTAAAATTACCCCCAAAGGCGAAACCGACCTGACCGCCGAAGAAAAATTATTGCGCGTGATATTCGGTGAAAAATCCCGCGATGTCAAAGACACCAGCCTTACCTTGCCGCACGGCGAGTATGGTAAGGTTGTTAATATCCGCGAATTTTCCAGGGAAGCAGGCGACAAACTGCCGTCCGGCGTTATACGCAGCATCCAGGTTTCCGTGGCTGTGCTCCGCAAAATCCAGCCCGGCGACAAAATGGCCGGACGCCATGGCAACAAGGGCGTTATTTCCAAAATTGTGCCGGTAGAAGACATGCCCTTCATGGCCAATGGGACCCCGGTAGATATTATTTTAAACCCGCTGGGTGTAGTCTCCCGTATGAACTTAGGGCAAATTTTGGAAACCCACCTCGGCATGGCAGCTTTGCAGCAGGGCTACAAGGTTGCCACACCGGTGCTTGACGGGGTTACCGAAGAGCAAATTAAGGACGAGCTTCATAACGCAGTTATTCCCCGCGACGGCAAGGTGGTGCTTTTTGACGGCAAGACCGGCGAACCGTTTGACGAAAAAGTTACGGTAGGCGTCATGTACATGTTAAAGCTCCATCACTTGGTAGACGACAAAATGCATGCCCGTTCCACCGGCCCGTACTCGCTTATAACCCAGCAGCCGCTTGGCGGCAAGGCGCAGTTTGGCGGACAGCGTTTTGGTGAAATGGAAGTGTGGGCACTTGAAGGTTATGGTGCCGCCCATACGCTCCAAGAAATGCTGACCATTAAGTCCGACGACGTGGTTGGCCGCAGTAAAACCTATGAAGCCATTGTTAAAGGCGAACAGATTAAAAAACCCAACGTCCCGGAAAGTTTCCGCGTATTGGTTAAGGAACTGCAAAGCTTGTGTTTGGACGTTGAGCTTTTAGGCGAAAATGGCGTTGTAACGTCCGCGGCAGAGGAGCCAGAGGTCGTAGCTCCGGTAACCGTAAAGGACATGCCTGAACCGTCACTGCTCTTTGACGACGAACCTAAGAAAAAAGTGGTAAAGAAGGAGAAGAAAAAATAATTATTCGCTGATGCACGGATATCACAGATGCCGCGGTTATGCAAAACCATACTCCGCAGTAACCAGTGATATCCATGCTATCGGTGTATCCGTGAATTTATTATATGATGACTCAAACCGAAGAATTTAAAGGCGTGAGACTCAAGCTTGCTTCTCCTGACACCATTTTGCAATGGTCGCACGGCGAAGTGACCAAGCCTGAAACTATAAACTATAGGACCCAGCGTCCGGAAAAGGACGGCTTGTTTGACGAAAAGATTTTCGGGCCCATTAAGGACTGGGAATGTTATTGCGGCAAATACAAGCGCATCCGTTACAAGGGAATAGTGTGTGACAAGTGCGGCGTAGAAGTTACCAAGGCCTCGGTCCGCCGTGAGCGCATGGGCCACATTAAACTTTCCGTACCCGTTGCCCATATTTGGTTTTTGCGCGGCGTACCTTCCCGCTTAGGCTTAATACTGGATTTGGGCGTGCAAGAATTGGAAAAGGTTGTTTACTTTGCTTCCTATATTATTACCAACGTGGACGAGGAAGCCCGGGTAAACACGCTTGAACAAATTGAAAAAGAATTTAAGGCAAAGAAAAAAGCCATTGAAGAAAAATACGAAACCCTTATTGGCAAAACCAAGAGCGGTATGGGCCAGGCCAAAGGCAAAGACGAAGACGTATTGGGTGCGGAAATAGATGCCGAAATTACGCGCTTAAAAGACGCTTGGGCCAAGGAAGTGGAAGCATTGGAAGACATACGCGACCAAGCCAGGAGCGAATTGAAGTCCATAAAAAAATACCAGGTAATTTCCGAACTTGCGTACCGCGACCTTTCGCTCAAATACGGCCCGGTGTTTTCGGCAGGCATTGGCGCGGAAGCGCTGAAGCAGTTATTGGAAGAAATAAACCTGGAACAATTAGCCCAGGACATGCAGGGCTTGTTGCCGAACCTGGAAGGCCAGGCGCAGCGCAAAGTTTTAAAGCGCTT
>CAYOXN010000005.1:2602-7612 GCA_964407965.1 uncultured Candidatus Saccharibacteria bacterium | reverse complement strand
CGACTTGTACCGTCGCGTCATTAACCGCAACAACCGCTTAAAGAAACTTTTGGAAATAAAAGCGCCGGAAGTCATTACCCGCAACGAAAAGCGCATGCTCCAAGAAGCGGTTGATGCGCTTATAGACAACTCTATCCGCCACGGCAAAGAAGTTACCGCCTCTACCGGACAAAAGCGGAAACTCCGCAGCTTGGCAGACATGCTTAAGGGCAAGCAAGGCCGGTTCCGCCAGAACCTGCTGGGCAAACGCGTGGACTATTCCGGCCGCAGCGTTATTGTGGTAGGCCCCCACTTAAAGTTACACCAGTGCGGGTTGCCCAAGTTTATGGCATTGGAATTGTTTAAGCCGTTCGTGATTTCCAAACTTATAGCCCGCGAATACGCCCATAACGTACGTTCCGCAAACCGCCTTATTGAACAGGGTAGGACCGAAGTTTATGACATTTTGGAAGAAGTTACCAAGGACCATTATGTCCTATTAAACCGCGCCCCGACCTTGCACCGTTTAGGGTTCCAGGCTTTCCAGCCCGTACTTATAGAAGGCAAGGCCATCCAGCTCCACCCCATGGTGTGTGCGGCTTTTAACGCCGACTTCGACGGCGACCAAATGGCCGTCCACGTCCCGCTTACCGAAGCTGCCCAGCGCGAAGCCCGTGAAATTATGGTCTCGGCCCATAACTTGTTAAAGCCGGCGTCCGGCGACCCGGTTATGACTCCTGACAAGGACGTGGTGGTCGGCACTTACTACATTACGAGCATACGCCAAGGCTTGAAGGGCGAAGGCAAGGTCTTTATGGACCCCCAGGAAGCGATTTTGGCTTACAACAACAAGCATGTCCACATTCAAGCCAAAATTAAAGTCCGCATGTCGGCCGACGAAGGCCAAGCCGGGCAAATTATAGAAACATCTGTTGGCCGCCTTATTTTTAACAAGGTGGTCCCCAAAGAACTTGGTTTTAGGAACGAGAATTTTGACAAGAAAAAATTGCAAGCCTTGGTCCGCGAAGCGCACAGGCTTTTCGGTAACGACAAAACCGCGGAGCTTATAGACGAAATTAAGCGCACCGGCTTCCATTACATGATGCGTTCAGGACTTTCGTGGGGCATGGACGACTTGCTTGTTCCTCAATCCAAATATGACCTCCTTAAGGACGCCGACCAGGAAGTCGAAGCTACTTACCAACAATTCCGCGAAGGATTGCTCACGGAAGAGGAACGCAAGAACCGTGTTGTTGAAATTTGGGCCGAGGTTTCGGAAAAAATTGCCAAGTCGGTTACCCAAGCAGTGCCGGAATTTGGCTCTATCCACTACTTTGTGTCTTCCGGTGCCCGTGGCTCGTTCTCCCAGGTCACCCAAATGTCCGGCATGAAAGGCTTGGTGGTTAACCCGGCCGGCGACGTTATTGAGTTGCCCGTCCGCGGATCGTTTAAAGAAGGTTTGCAAGTATTGGAATATTTCATTTCTACCCACGGCTCCCGTAAAGGTATGTCCGATACCGCACTGCGTACCGCAGACGCCGGTTATTTGACCAGGCGTTTGGTAGACGTTGCCCAGGACATTGTTATTAACGCTGAAGACTGCGGTACCGCCGAATATGACATTATAGACCGCGAAGGCAGTGAAAAAATGGGCAAACCCTTTGAAAAACGCTTGTTTGGCCGCGTGGCTGCCGAAGACGTCAAAGACAGCCAAGGCAAATTGCTCGTTTCCAAAAACGAAGGCATAGACGACCAGACTGCCAAAGTCATACTCGATTCCGACGTGCAGCAGTTAAAGTGCCGTTCGGTCTTAAAATGCAAACTTACCCGCGGCATTTGCCGCTTGTGTTACGGGTTTGACTTGGGCTTTAACCGCATGGTAAGCCCAGGTGCGGCCGTAGGCATTGTGGCTGCGCAGGCCATTGGCGAACCGGGAACCCAGTTGACCATGCGTACGTTCCACACTGGCGGTTCCGCATCGGTAAAAGACATTACCCAAGGTTTGCCCCGCGTGGAAGAATTGTTTGAAGCGCGCGAGCCGAAAGGCCAAGCCCAGGTTTCGGAAATAGACGGACAGGTATATATTTCCAAACCCAATAACAAGGAATTTGTCGTGCGCATCCAAGGCGCGGACGTGGTGAGCGATTCTTACGAAATGCACGGCGCCCCTTCTGCCATAAAAGACGGCAGCCATGTTGCAGCCGGTGAAGCTTTGTTCATAGACTCGGAAGGCAAGTCGGTAAAAGCAAAAGAGGCTGGCTTGGTACGCGTGGAAAAAGACAAAATAGTCGTAGTTCACGAAGGCGACCAAGTAAAGGAATATATTATACCCAGCTCTTACAGCCTATTGGTTAAAGAAGGGGATTTGGTAACCAAAGGACAACAGCTTACCGAAGGTAACTTGAACCCTACGCAGATTATGAACTTGAACGGTTACGAGGTTGCGCAAAAATATATAGTCAAAGAAGTGCTGGACATTTACACCAGCCAAGGCCAGCAAATCCACGAAAAGCATATTGAACTTATTGTCCGCCAAATGTTTTCCAAAATGCGGGTCGCCGAAAGCGGTGATACCCCGTTTGTGGTAGGGGAAGTGGTAGACAAGTCGCGGTTCAATTTTGTGAACGAAGAGCTGGTGAGCCAAAACCGGCTTCCGGCAAAAGCCGAACAGCTGCTTATGGGTATTACCAAAGTTTCCTTGAACACCGACTCGTTCCTGGCAGCTGCGAGTTTCCAAGAAACCACCCGCGTGCTTATTGAAGCTGCGGTAACTGGCAAAACAGACTACCTAAAAGGCCTTAAAGAAAATGTCATTATAGGCAAGCTCATTCCCGCCGGTACGGGTTTTAGCGAAAAGCGTGCCCAGGAAAATTTGGCCGCTGGCGAAGCTGCGGCAGTCGATGTGGCAGACGTAGAAATTGCCGCAGAGTAGTAAAAAAATATTTCTCCCCCTTTCGCTTCTGGCGAAGGGGGAGTTTTTTTATGCCTTTGTATAGGCAAATATTTATTTAGGAAGGTTAATTAAGGCAAAAAGTTGTGGAAAACTCCCAGTGGGCAAATTTAAAAAAAGTTAGCTTACGTATGGCTTGTAGTGGAAGACGATTTTTTAGTTATAGCACTGGCACTTATGTCGTGAAACGGCTACTAAACAATTTCAGTGAAAAAGTGTTTAAACAAAGTATTACTAAAAATCTGCTGTTATAAAGCAAAATAAAAAGTATATCGCACATGTATGGGGGTTTCATAAATTTTCAATTAGCGTAAAGTTTAAATTTAAAAATTGCTAATAAATAAAGCAAGATTTTGTTGTAAGGGAGTTTTTTAGGAAGTAAAATTAATATAGAAATGGTATGCATTGTTAAGTTCTATTAAGAAAATTTCTTGTAAGCCATATAAATATAATAGAGTATGTCCTTTGACGAATTACCTGAGCTTTTAACCATACGAGATGTTACGCACATTTTAAATGTGCATCCAAATACTTTGCGTAACTGGGAACGCGAAGGTCTTATTGAAGTGGTGAGGATAGGCAGGCGCCGCGACCGCCGGTACCAAAAAGAAAAAATAAAAAACATGCTTTCTTTAGGTTGGTAATGAAATTTACATTTATAAAATTTATCGTGTTAATTGTTGGCATAGCCGGCTTAGTGTTTGGCTACGATTCTTGGGTGCAAGCTGCTACCGGCGTGCCAAGCATTTTAAGTTACCAAGGCCGTTTGGCAGACAGCTCTGGCAATTTGGTAAACGGTAATTATACCTTTAAGTTTTCCATTTGGGATTCTGCCACCACGGGCTCAGGCACTAAGTTGTGGCCTTCGGGATCTCCCGGTGCTTATACAACCCAAGTAACCGATGGCGTGTTTAATGTAAATATAGGCGACACTGCCAACGGGTATCCGGATGCGTTGAATTTTAATTTCAACGACAATGATACGGTATATTTGCAAGTGGAAGTTTTAAACACTTCTTCCTCTTTGTATGAAACCATGTCGCCCCGCCAGCAAATTGCCTCGAGCGGGTATGCCATAAACGCCGGGAAGCTTTCGGGATACTCTGCATCGCAAACCGCGAGCGGCAACCAAATTCCGGTTTTAAGTTCGGGTAATTTATTTTTAGGCGGGACGAATCCCCAAGTTTCGGCTACCAGCACGAACACGTTAACGCTCCAAGGCAACGCCACGGGTGATTTGCAATTTTTCTCTTCGGCAAACAAACTGACTTCTGCCGGCAACCTGACCATAGCGGGGTATTTTACCGTAGGTTCGTTTTCGGCAGACCCGTCCGGTTTGCCTAACGGTTCCGTTTTTTATAACTCGACGACAAATAAAATTAAGGTCGTGGAAAATGGAGTGGTAAAAATTTTATGCAACACCACCGATGCCGGCTGTGGTGGTGGCGGGGGATCGGCCGCATGGTCTTCGTTGCTAGATCCCAGTAACAATGTAGCCCTCTCCATGAACGGCTACACAACCACCTTAACTTGGGGGAATGCTACGGGAGCAAGCAGCCTGTTTACGCTTGCCGATTCAGCCAATAACACCGGAACTGGCACCCTGCTTACGGTAGCTACAGCTAGCGGCTCCGCTGTTGCGCCCTTGGCTGTAACTGCCGCCGGAACCAGCGCCTTATATGTAAATAACCAGGGAAATGTGGGGGTTGGTACGACTACGCCGGCTTCGAAGTTTGTGGTGGTTGGCTCGGCAATGGTTACCGGTTCTTCTACCGTGGGCACGTTGGGAACCGGGGTTGTTAGGTCATTTAACGGTAATTTATTTAACGGGGCGGTTAGTATTGCCGCTGACACAAACCTGTCTGTCAGTGCTAACGGGTTAACGCTTTCGGGTAGTGCAATTACCCTTACCCCGGGTTATGTTATTCCTCTCTCCGCCTCTACAACCGAGTGGTCCACGGCGTACGGCTGGGGCAACCATGCCGCCGCGGGTTACCTGACTTCTGCAACCGCAGCCAGTACTTACACCAGTTTTAGTTACGCTTCCTCTTCCTTTACTTCGTTTGCATATTCTTCGAGCA
>CAYOXN010000005.1:1823-2592 GCA_964407965.1 uncultured Candidatus Saccharibacteria bacterium | reverse complement strand
GTCTGCCGGCACTGTGGCTACCTTTAGCTATGCCTCGTCTACGTTCCCGACATTCTCTTATGCTTCTTCTACGTTTGCCACTACCGCAAACTATCCAACCTATAATTACGCCTCCAACACTTTTGCCACACTATTTAATACACCCACTTACGCATACGCTTCTTCTAGTTATGTAGGCTTTGGTTATGCCACAAACACATTTGCAACAATTTTAAATTACCCTTCTTACGCTTACGCTACCAACACGTTTGCCACACTCTTGTCTACCCCAAGCTACACTTACGCTTCCAGCACTTATGTAAATTTTGGTTATGCGACAAATACGTTTGCGACTATATTATCTACACCAACGTACACGTACGCCAGTTCAACGTATGTTTCGTTTAATTACTCTAGCAGCACCTTTGCGACGCTGCTCAACACCCCCAGCTTTACGTATGGCACATCTACGTATGTTAGTTTTAACTACGGCTCTTCTACGTTTGCAACCTTGGCCAGCTCACCAACTTATACGTATGCCTCAAGCACCTTTGCTACGCTAGCAAATTCGGTAACGTATGCCTACGCTTCGAGTACATTTGCCCAAGCAGGCTCGTCTGTCGGGTATGGGTATGCCTCGTCTACATTCTCCAGTTTCTCATATGCCTCGTCCACGTTTGCCCAAGCGGCCAATGCAGTAACCCCAGCGTATGCTTCTTCTACCTTTGCCACGTTTGGCTATAACTCCAGCACGTATGTTTCGTATTTGTATGCCTCTTCAACCTTCCAG
>CAYOXN010000005.1:0-1813 GCA_964407965.1 uncultured Candidatus Saccharibacteria bacterium | reverse complement strand
TTGGGCTCTTATTTGACCGCTGCCCTAACCTCGCTGAACGGACAAACCGGCTCTTCCCAAACTTTTGCCACTGGTACGGCCACGGGCATTGGCTTGGCTATAACTTCTTCCGGCAATGTCCACACCTTTACGCCCACGGTCTCGGCCGGCTATACCATTCCTCTCTCTGCCTCTACCACAGAATGGGCTACGGCCAGGAACATTGTGACAGCTTCGTCTACCCTGTGGGACACGGCCTACACTTGGGGCAACCATGCCGCGGCGGGTTACCTGACTTCTGCAACCGCAGCCAGTACTTACACCAGTTTTAACTACGCTTCTTCCACCTTTACTTCGTTTGCATATTCTTCGAGCACATTCCCAACCTTTGCATATGCTTCCTCCACCTTTGCGTCTGCCGGCACTGTGGCTACCTTTAGCTATGCCTCGTCTACGTTCCCGACATTTGCCTACGCTTCTTCGACATTTGCAACTACCGCGTCGCTGTTAAGCTACCCCACCTATACGTATGGTTCATCTACATATACTTCGTTTGGTTATAGCTCTTCCACGTTTGCAACCATTGCTAACTACCCATCTTACACTTATGGATCCAGCACGTATGCCACAGTGGGGAGTTACCCAACCTATGCCTATGCGTCTAGCACTTACCCTTCTTTTGCTTACGCCTCCAGTACCTACGCCACCCAAGCATTACTGCTGAGTTACCCAACCTTTACTTATGCAAGTTCCACATACGTAGGTTTTGGCTATGCTTCCAACTCCTTTGCTACCATACTGAATTACCCTTCTTACGCTTACGCTACCAACACGTTTGCCACGCTTTTGTCTACCCCAAGTTACACTTACGCCTCCAGTACGTATGTGTCCTACGGTTATGCCACGAACACGTTTGCCACGTTGTTAAATACGCCTTCGTATAGTTATGGGTCAAGTACCTATGCAACTATTGCAAACTATCCTACATATGCGTATGCCTCCAGTACTTTTGCAACCCAGGCAGAGCTTCTTAGCTACCCCACTTATACGTATGGATCGTCCACGTACTTAAGCTCTGGATATGCTTCTTCGACCTTCCCGGCATTTTCGTATGCTTCTTCCACCTTTGCGACTATAGCTAACTACCCAACCTATACCTATGCGTCTTCCACGTTTGCAACCGCAGCAGTGCTTTTAAGTTACCCCACCTATTCCTATGGCTCTAGTACGTATGTAAGCCTTGGCTATGCTACGAACACTTTTGCCACTTTATTAAGTACGCCCTCGTATACTTACGGATCTAGCACGTATGCCACTATAGCCAGTTACCCAACCTACACTTATGCTTCTTCTACTTTTGCAACTGCAGCTTCGTTGTTAAATTACCCCTCCTATACTTACGGATCATCAACGTATGTGGGTTTTGGTTATGCTTCTAATACATTTGCGACCATTGCAAACTATCCTACTTACACCTACTCATCTAACACCTTTGCCACATTACTGGGTACCCCAAGTTATGCATATGGGTCGAGTACGTTTGTAAGCTTTAGCTATGCTACAAATACGTTTGCCACCATATTAAACTATCCAACATATTCGTACGCATCAAACACTTTTGCAACTTTACTTTCAACCCCCTCGTATTCTTACGGTTCTTCTACGTATGTTTCGTTTGGTTACGCAACAAATACGTTTGCTTCAATTTTAAATTATCCTTCATATGCCTATGGCTCATCTACGTATGTTTCTTTAGGCTACGCTTCCTCAACTTTCGCGACTTCTGCTTCTTTGCTTAACTACCCAACCTATACCTACGGATCATCTACCTTTG
>CAYOXN010000004.1:2536-24945 GCA_964407965.1 uncultured Candidatus Saccharibacteria bacterium | reverse complement strand
TCTTTAATCTTAATTTTTTTCTCTTTCGGCACTATGGCGTCAAAAATCTTGTCCTGCATGTTCAGGCTTTCTATACGCTGCTTGAGGTTGTAGGCCACGCTATCTTCGTAGCCGCTATAGGTATGGAGCACATACCAATGGCGCTCGCCGGTAACTTGTTGTCTGCTCATAGACTTAAATTAAGTTAATTGGAAAAATAAATAATGCATGCCGCCGCTAAGACCACCAGTTCAGCATAAAACGTCGGCTGCGTACTATATTTTTTTAAAAATAACAATGAATGCCGGAAAAACCGCTTCTCTTCTATGTGGAATTTTTTTCCCACATTCCACAGGGCATATACTTTTTGCTTGGGCCATAACCACATAACGCCCGACTCTATGCTATCGAGCAAAAAATGGCTCCACGTACCCAGCCACATTAACAGCCCAACGCTTCGCCAATACTCCGATGCGGAGAACGCGGCAACAGTTACACCCGCCACGAGCCACACAATGGGCGCGTGGCTTATGTAAAACCTGTGCGAAATATTTACGTTCGGGGAAACCAATAAACCTTTGGTTTTTATAAAAAACCAAAAGACATCTATATCTGGCGCAAAGCCAAAAAACATACCCCACCACAGCAACTGGTCAAGCTGCTCCGGCGGCAAGTGCGGGTTGGTAACCCGAATTAGCGCATAGGCTGTCATATAGCCCGCTGCGACATGGCCGGTAGGAAGCATAAAAAGAACTAGCGGATAAGTAACTGTTCAAACAACTTAATAAGCCCAAAGTCGGCTGCGCCCAGCACCAATGCCACAAACAAACTAAACCCAACTACTGTTAAGGTGTAGCGTACGGTTTCGCCGCGGGTTGGCCAAATAACTTTGGAAAGTTCGCTCTTAACTTCGCTTAGGAATTGGAATATTCCCATAAAATAAATTTTAGTCTTTTTTAAAAGGCCTGCAGGCCTTTATGTAGGTACATAATACTATAATCTGCCAGGGATGTCAAATGCCTACACGGGGGCATGAAAGGAGGCTGCAACACTGCCCAGACGCGGAAATCCCCTACCTTTTGGAACTATTTGTCTTTGTTTAAAATCTCACTTATTTTTATAAACACTTCTTCCAAATTAGTATTGGCTTTGACATAGTATTCTTCTATTTTCAAAGCCCGTATGCGCAAAATGTCCTTGTTGCTCCATAGGTTACTCAATACCACCACGGGAACATTCGCTATGTCCTTGTCTTCATTTTTGCGGATATGTTCCAATACTTGGAACCCGTCCATTTTGGGCAACATTAAATCGAGGAGAATAAGGTCCGGGGCTTTTTCCAAAGCCAGTTTTAACCCTTCTTCGCCGTCTTCGGCCCCCAGCGCTTCATACCCATTGCCCGCAATTTTATCTAGTAAAATATTGCGGAGTGAGCCATCATCTTCTATTGCCAAAATTGTCTTATTTTTTTGTACCATATCAATTGCTTAATGATTACAGTATATACTTATTTTTACTCTTAGCCAATGACCGCATTTTCAACGGTTATTTTAATGGTCCGGTTTACTACACCATCGCCAAAAACCCGGAGATGTTCCTCACCCACCAAGAACCTTCCTTCCGGTGTTATGTCATGGACTTGCACAATGTATTTACCAGGATTGGCCAGCAACAAAAAACGGCCGCCCACAGGCACTTTGGTTTTTCCAAGCAACACTTGGGGCAGTACGGGATTGTGCAAACTTACCTCTACCCCACTAACGGGCAAACCTGACTGGGCATCTTCGAGGGTGCCCCAATATATGGGCTCGGGCAAAAAAAGGGCAGCCAAAAAAAAGAGAGCGTAAAGGCCCACAATATACAGGCCATAGCCCCAAGCAAATGGTTGAGGTTTGGCCAAAAACACATACAGGGTATAAGCAAACCCACTCCAAAAAATACAAGCAACAATAAAACGCAGTAACTTTTTTAAGTACGGGCGTTCATGTATTACCGAGCGCTTGGCCTGCTGGTTCCAGTCAAAAGCAACAGGGTCCATAGGGATATTTGGCGCCACCACCTCGGATTCACCCACGACTTCCATAAATTCGCCATGGTACAAATGGTCATAGACGCCGTCTGAATTGCCAGTCACCCGAAACGAAGGGAAAACGTAATTGCTCTTCCTGGCCAAAATCTTAAATTTTCCCGGCTGTACCAAAAATCCATAACGGCCATGCATATCGGTAATAACTGTTTCTACGCCTTTGCTTTTATCGACATACGCTAACTTAACAATAGCCGGGTCCAGGGGTTCTTTGGTTATAGAGTCGTACACCTTGCCCCAAAACACGCGCCTCGGCCTCAAGGCTAAAAATATAAGCACTTCATTGCCCAGGTATACGAAAAACGCCCGCACTGAAGAAGCTGCGGAAACACGGACGCTTTTGAAACTATTTTTTGTTTTGTCGTTTGGTGTCACCCGTCTTACCAGTTAAAGCTTAGTGCCCTACCCTACCGCCGGTCTGCATGCTCCGCTACCAGCATAACATTTTCTAAAAGCTTTGCAACAGTAACCGGCCCTACTCCACCCGGCACTGGTGTTAAATATGCGGCTTTTGTGCTGACCGACGCAAAATCTACGTCTCCCACTATACCGCCATCCAACTCTGCTGTCCCTGCGTCTATAACGGCGCATCCCTCTTTAAGCAGTTGGCCGCGAATAAGTTCGGGCTGCCCGGTTGCGGTTATAACCACATCCGCCTCAGCAACTAAGGCAGCTAAATTTTGGGTGCGCTTGTCCGCCACCGTTACCGCTTTCCCCGCCCGCCGCAATAAATGCGCCACGGGTTTGCCTACCAACAAGCCCTGGCCTATGACCAAATATTGCCCCGCTTGCAAATTTTCCGGCAAGGTACTAATTATTTCCATAACCGCTGCGGCTGTCGGCGGCATAATTGCAGCCGTGCCATTATAAAAAGCTTGGCTCGAAAGCGTACCTATTACATCCACATCAATGCGCGGGTCTATGGCGTCGAGCACTGCCTGCCTGTCCAAAGCCGGAGGCAAAGGGAGTTGGACAATGCAGCCGCACAAATGTTCTTGCAAACCCATGCCCTGTAAAGCCTTGCATAATTCCTCTTGGGAAATATGTTCCGGAAATTGGGCCATTTTAAAATCCATACCGCAGCGCTGGGCAGCCTGGCCTTTTTTTTGGACATACGACAAAGAGACTTTGTCATTCCCGACCAAGACATCACAAAACACCGGGACGAAAGGCAACGCCTTTACCCGCGCAGTGACCGAACGTTCTATATTTTCTGCAATTTTCCGACCGTCAATGAGCATTTTGTAACCTCAGGGATCATATTATCATTTTATCATCTTAATACATATACTCCTAACCAACTTAGCTTAAAAAGAATTTCCTGCCCGCGGCTGCTCTGAGCTCACCGTCGAAGTCCGTAGCCCCCGCGGTGGGATGGATAAGCTTATAACTTGTTAGATGCATAATCAGCGGCATCTGCTCTATCCGTGCATCCGTGAATTTAAACTAAAACCTACCACGTCATTTCCTATACCTATGTTCTACCCACCACTGCAACGTTTGTTTGGCAACCGGCACGGCAACCGCATGGCCTTCGCCGCCCGCTTCCACCAACACGGTTATTACAATTTCGGGATTTTCAAACGGGGCATAGGCAGTAAACCACGCGTGGGTCCGGGAAGGGTCGGCCCCGTCAAATTGCGAAGTCCCGGTTTTGCCCGCAGCGGTTATAGGCAACGCGGACAATTGCCGTCCGGAACCGGAAAGCACCGTTTCGCGCATGCCCTCTTGCACTATTTTTAACGTAGTCGCCCACGCAGCATGGTCTACCGTCACCTCGGGTTTAAATTCCTTCAGTAATTCACCAGAGTCCGTTTCCACTTTTTTCACAAGCTGTGGGCGCATGCCAATGCCATTGTTAGCTATAATGGAAGTCCACATAGCAACCTGGAGCGGAGTAGCGAGCATGTCCCCTTGGCCTATGCCAATGTGGTACGTGTCCCCCAAATACCATTTGCTCATTATGGCATCATTTTTAAAATATGCCGCCTTCCAGTCGGGGTCGGCTACCACACCGGGCTTTTCACCCGGAATATCTATGCCGGTTAATTTACCCATATTGAACGCCCGGTAGTATTGGGTTAATTTTTCCGCGCCCAATCCTTCTATGGTGGAATTGGGATGTCCGCCGGCCACCGTATAAAAATAAATGTCACTGCTTTGGGCTATGGCGCTACGCACGGTCATAGGCCCCAAACCGTCGCGCTTCCAGCCATAAAAATTATAGGCAATTTGCGGGTTAAACTGGTTCGGGATAACCAAGACTCCCCGGTCTACAATAACCGTGCTTTCGTTGACCACACCCTCTAAAAGTGCGGCTGTTGCTGCCACCGGCTTTATGGTCGAGCCGGGAGGGTACGTGCCGGCCACCGCCCGGTTAAACAACGGCAAGTTCTTGTCATTTAAAAGCTGCCCATATTCCGCTTGGGTAATGCCCCGGGCAAATAAATTATTGTCAAAACCGGGTACGCTAACTAACGCAAGCACCTCACCGGTTTTAGGGTTCATGGCAATGGCAGCGGCTTTGACGTTTGGCCCGTTGGCTTTAATGGCCTGGTATAAGAAAGACTGGAGCTCCTTGTCAATGTTCATGACCAGGACATTGCCAGGCAAAGGCGGATTTTCCCCCAACACCCGAAGCAGCTTGCCCGACGCATCTACCTCCACTAAATTTTCGCCGTTGCTGCCGTGTAAAAATTGTTCATACTGGATTTCAATGCCGGTCTTGCCAATATAATCGGTCGTGTCGTATTTTGTCTTGTCTATTTTTTCCAAATCGGCATCGGAAACCAAACCGGTGTATCCGAGCAAATGGGAAAATATTTCCGCTTCGGGGTATTCACGAATCGGCACCTTCTGGATAGAAAAGCCAATAAACTCCGCTGCACGCGTTTCGAACAAAATGCTTTGCTGCTGGGTAATGTTCTGCTTAATGACAAATTGCTGGAATGATGTCCGGGGCAGCTTTTTTATTTTTACCACCTCTTCCTCTTCCAAACCAAAAATGCCCGATAACTTTGTTAATTCCTCATCTAAACCTTCCTTGGGAAAATCGAACGGCACGCTCACCAGCGCAAAACTAGCAGTGTTCCTGGCTATAATTTGCCCATTCCTGTCTTTTATAATCCCCCGGGGGGCAAGGAGGGTTTGCCTGCGTATGCGGTTGTTTTCCGACATGTTCCGAAAATTCCCCCCTTGCACAATTTGCAAATAAAAAACCCTCATCCCCATAATGGCAAACAGGGCGACGAGTAAAAACCATAAGGCAATTTTAGGGCTGTTAGACCGGTCTTCTTCATAAAAGCCTTCCACCTTCCCTTCCAAAGCGGACTCTTCCCAATCCAATTGGCTCTTTTTTGGGCCCTTGGTATATGATGTGTAAACTTCAAAAGGATTTCTCATATATGTGGAATTCCACGCCCGTATACTGGCCTTCAATACGAATAATGCCTGGGGCTGAGTTTGGAGCTAAACTTTTTTACGCCTAGCATGCCAAAATATACGGGTAATAACAAAACGACATTGTAAGCTACTTGGTAAGGCAATTTAACCAGCAATTCTTTGGCGCTTAAAAGGCTGGGAATACCGCTCATGGACGAAAAAATAAAATAATACGCCATAAACAAACCATGGTAACCCAAGACAGCGGCAACGGTTAAACTTAAAATGTACTTAAAGCTAAGTTCGTAAACCGCAACGTTGGTTATAAAAAACCTTAGCATGAGGGCTACCAAAATAAAAGGAATGGTAAACGAACCCATGGGGACCGTGGAAAAAAAGTCAAAAAAAACTCCGGCCACGAGGGCAAACCACAAATAGTCTTTGTTTTCCCTGTCAAAAGATACCGAAATGACCGCGAGGAGCAATAAGTTGGGCACCACCCCTGCTATAGCCAAAGGCTTCAGGCCCCCGGAATTGAGGCCGGCCAAAATAACTATGCTTAAAAGGTAGAGCACATACTTCATAGGCTAAGGCTTAACCACAAACACGAACTCCAGGTTATTAAAATTCACCGGGCTAATGAGCGTGGTTTTTTTAAAAAGTTCATTTTGGCTGGAAAGCACGTCACCCACTTCGCCAATAAGGATATTTTTGGGGATTTTGTCGTTAATGCCGGCCGTAACCACTTGCCAGCCCTTTTCTACCGCCACATTCTGGGACAATTGGTCCAGGACCAAACCGGAACCAAAAGACCCGCGCACAACGCCGTCGGCGGCATTTTTACTGAGCCTGGCATCGGCTGAAAATTTAGAATTGGTTGCGAGCAAAACCGTACTGGTGTCTTCGCCGGCATAAATAATTTTTCCCGCCAAAAAGCCTTGGGAAATTATGGCTTCGCCTTCCTGGACGCCATCTGCCCTGCCGCAATCCAAAACGAGCGTGTCGGTTAAGTCCACCGGGTTTTGGGCCAGCACCCCGCACGGAATAAGCGCAAGTTTTGTGCTTTGTGCAAAGCCCAGCTCCTTGCGCAAGGCCTCATTTTCCCGCGCTTGTTGTTCAAATTGCACCAATTGGGTTTGCGTGTCATACAATTTCTGGCGCAACTTGTCGTTTTCCCGGGAAATTTCCTTAAGCCTAAAAATGGTGGAGAAAAAATTCTTCACCGGGTTCACTACGCTTTTGGCAACATATACCACCGGCTTAGGCGCTTGTAAAAACAAGGTCTTTACTGGGTCTAACCACCCGCGGTTTTGGAAAAATAGCAACAGCGCAACAACCACCAGCGAACCGAACAAAATAGCGAACGTTTTTGTATAAATAAACCTCATAAAATTCACGGATACACGAATTCCACAGATACCGCGGATTACTGTCTTTATCTGGCAAAATAACGCCTAACTTGATAACTTGCAACTTTCTACTTGAAGCTACTTCGGTATCCTTTCAAATTCGGTGGCTACCAGCACTTCCCTCAGGCTCGGCAAATCTTCCACCACCACGCCGGCGCCTCGCGCCACGCATGTCAGCGGGTCTTCGGCTATGGAAACCGGCATCTTTGTGGCGTCGCGCACCAGCTGGTCCAGTCCGCGCAAGAGCGCTCCCCCGCCCGCCAGCACTATGCCTTTGTGCATAATGTCGGAAATTAATTCCGGCGGAATTTCTTCTATGACATTTTTTATGCTGTTAACAATAACTTTCAAACTCGGGCTTATGGCTTCGCGCACTTGGGTATCGGAAATAACCACTTCCTTGGGCAAGCCCGAAACTAAGTCCCTCCCGCGCATTTGGGCAAACAACGGCTCTTCCTGCGGGTACGCGCTGCCAATTTTAATTTTTACTTCTTCCGCCGTACGTTCGCCAAGCAGCAAGTTAAAATTCTCACGCGCGTACTGGATAATATTTTCGTTCATTTCGTCCCCGGCTATGCGCAAGGAGCGCGAAAGCACAATGCCGCCCAAGGAAATAACGGCTATTTCAGTTGTGCCGCCGCCAATGTCCACTATCATGGAACCTTGTGGGTCTTGTACGGGCAAACGCGAACCTATGGCGGCAGCCATAGGCTCTTCTATTAAAAAGGCCTGCCGGGCACCGGCGTTTATGGCGGCGTCCACTACGGCGCGTTTTTCCACTTCGGTAACTCCGGAAGGAATGCCAATTACCACTTGCGGGCGGCGCAAAAACGCATAGGTCTGGTTATGGACCTTGTCTATAAAGTAGCGGAGCATTTGTTCGGTAACCTCAAAATCCGAAATAACCCCGTCCACCAACGGCCGGGTAGCTACTATGTGCGGCGGCGTCCGGCCTACCATGCGCCGTGCTTCCGCGCCAATGGCAAGAATCTGCTTGGTCCGCTGGTTTACCGCAACTACGGAAGGCTCGTTAATGACTATTCCCTTGCCTTTCACGTACACCAGGGTGTTGGCCGTACCAAGGTCTATGCCTATGTCCTTTGAAAATTTACTGTATAAATTGTCGAAAAGCATTCAAGATAATTCCTAAGAAATAAAGTTAAAACCCGTACAATATTAAAAATCCAAAACTACAAACACGCTTTTACATAATTTTGGATTTTGTTTGGTTGTTGGTTTTTTATTTGAGCACCGATACCAATTCCGGTATTTTTACGAGTTCCGTTTCCTGTCCTTGCCGTTTTTTAATTTCCACGCTGCCGTGTTCCAATGTTTTGGGCGACACAACCGCTCGGTAGGGTATGCCTATTAAGTCCGCATCGGCAAATTTTATGCCTGCGCTTGCGTCCCGGTCATCATATAATACCTCAATACCGGCTTCGAGTAAATTGTGATAGAGCTTTTCGGCTTGTTCTTCAGCACCTTTCAGGCCAATTAGGTGCACCTTAAACGGCGCCACCGCCTCCGGCCACACAATTCCCTTGTCGTCGTGGTATTTTTCAACTATTGCTGCCAATGTCCGCCCCACGCCTATCCCGTAACAACCCATATAATACGGTTTTTGGCTGCCATCCTTGTCCGTATAGTTTGCCCCCTGCATCAGTTTGGTATAGTGGTATCCCAGTTGGAAAATATTACCCACTTCAATGCCGCGGGCTTCCCTTAACTTGCCGTGGCTGTTTTGGCTAACAAAACCCGGTGCGGCTATAGCAATGTCCCCTTCCAAGTCGGGCGTATAGTCCCTGCCGAAATTTACATTTAATAAATCTAGATGTTTTTTATTTGCGCCCCCATACATATTTTTTATATGTTTAAGGGAGTCGTCGGCTACTATAACCACATTTACCGTTGGATCAACATGTTCCTTTAACTTAACCGGGGAAATAAATCCCGGTTCGGAATGCAATAGGTTTTTTATTTCCTCACCCGTGGCATGTCGCAGGTCGCGGGCATTTACTATATGCTTCAGTTTTGTCTCATTCACATCCAAATCGCCGCGAATAACCGCCAAGACAAACCTGCCGCTTTCGTCCACGTACATTACGTCTTTCATCTGTTTCCACAGCGGCAGTTTATGGAAGGTTACCCCGTCTTCCATGGTATTTCCACGCTCCGCCGCGACTTCCTGGAGCGGCAGTTCCTGCTCGCTTTCGCTTTCGAGTGTTTTTTCAAATACCGCAACGTCCTCATGGGCAGCATACTTGCCATCTTCCGATATAAAGTAGCGGCTTTCCCCAATTTCGGATTCAGAAATAAACTCATGGCAATATTCACCGCCTATATACCCGTTGTCCGATTCCACTATGGCTGTAGGCAAACCTAAACGGTTAAAGATACGGGTGTATACGGCTTTCATTTGCTCGTATAAAACTTTAAAATCTTCTTCGTCAACATGAAAACTGTAACCGTCTTTCATTATAAATTCGCGAACGCGGAGCAAGCCTCCCCGCGCCCTCATTTCGTCACGGAATTTTGACGAAAACTGGTAAAGTTGGAATGGTAAATCCTTATAGCTTATTTCAAATTTGCGCACCAAGTCTACGAACATTTCCTCCGCCGTCCCGCCTAGCGCAAATTCCGAATCGCGCCTGTCTTTTACTTTCATTAGCTCAAAGCCGGCGGTATTGGTCCGGTTGGTTTCTTTCCACAGTTCCAGCGGGTGTAAAACGGGAGCGAGCATTTCCTGGGCCCCTACCGCATCCATCTCCTCTTTTATAATTTGCATTATGTTCTGCTGGACGCGCTGGCCTATGGGCAAAATAAAATAACGGCCTGCCACCGACTCTTTAATATAACCGGCCTGCTTAAGCAAACGGGCGGATACAATTTTATCCTCGTCCGAAACTGTCTTACTGGTTTTTAAAAAATACTGAGATTGCTTCATAATATTAATATTTACCGGTTTTTAAAATTGTTCATCTTGCTTTATACACTAGCCCAAATAGGCCTGTTTTTCCTATAAGTCCAAATTGTCAAATTAGACTTTAGTGTACTTATAACTTTTATTCACTTTACTCCCTGTCTCACTCTCACACATCTGTTCTTGCCGGATAATTCCGAAAAACAAAATAGCATTCTCTTCTCACTTGTTCATACGTATTCAAGCTCGCCAAATCCTTTTCTCCAAACCAACCTATGTCAAAATGTTCTTTGTCTTCATGCTTGGGCTGCAACTGGCCAGAAACCGGTTTAACGAAATAAAAATATCCCATATGTGGAACATCAAAATCTTCCGAATACAAACCCATGTGGAAAGGCAGGGGCAAACTACGCCTCCCGCTGTCGCCTGGCAAATTATTTACATATAAAGGAGCGTGTACAACTTCTATACCTGTTTCTTCCTTAAACTCACGCAGCACTGTCTCATCGGGAGTCTCTCCCTCTTCTATATGACCGCCGGGAGGAACCCACTTATCATATTTTCGGCTGTGGACCAACAACACTTTACCATCTATTATCAAGTACCCGGAAGCAAAGCTTTTAAACTTCATAAGCCCCGTATATCTTTAATAGTCACAAGCAGCATGAGCAGCAAAAGCAAGACAAACCCCACGGTGTTGGCGAATTGCTCTACTTTTTGGCTGTTCTTTTGCCGCGGAGTTTTTCCACTATAAGGAACAACACCCTTCCGCCGTCCAATGCCGGCAAAGGCAAAATGTTTAATATGGCCAGGTTAATGGAAAGGAATGCCGTAAAGTTCATGAGCGCAACCAAACCTAAATCCGCAACCTGCCCGGTAAGCTGGGCAATTTTCACCGGCCCACCTATTTGGCTGTAGTCTATTTGTTTGCCTAAAAAGATTGACCGAAACAAATCAGCAAATAAATGAGCAACGCCTTTTACCATCATTCCGGTAACTTTGTACGTATGGTCCACCCCTTGGGCTATGGCCGTAAAGAACGGGAGCTTTATAGTCCCTATGTCGGTAAGCGCAATGCCAGTGGCACCCCGGCCCGGTTCCGGGGCGGGGTTCGATTCTACCGAAATGGTTTTTGTCTCGTTTATGCGCTTGACCGTAAACTCGAATGTCTTGCCTTTGTTATTGGAAATATATTGCTGGACTTCACCGGAAGCTTGAAAGGTACGCCCGTCAATGCTCACTATAAAATCTTCAACCTTAAGCCCGGCGGCTTCGGCCCGGCCTCCCGGTTCGACCAAAGAAATAGCCACTTGCCTATTTTGTACACGGCCTTGGGCAATAAGCGGGTCGTTCGGTTCTAGCTCGCTTACCACGCCCACCATAAGAACAATGGAAAACAAAACCGCGGCTAATACCCAGTTCATAACCACACCCGCGACTAAAGTAAAAAACCTCGGCCAAAACGGCTTGTTAATAAAACTTCGTTCGTCACCTTCGTGTTCGTTGTTTTCGCCCATTATGCGCACAAACCCGCCAAACGGTATTAAGTTTATGGAATACACGGTCTTGTCCGTATCTACCGTCTTGTCGTTACCCACAACCACACGCCACCGGCTGTCGGTTTTTTGTATGCCAATTATCCGTGGCGGAAAACCAAAACCAAACTCCTCCACCTTCATGCCGCTTTTCTTGGCAACTATAAAATGCCCAAACTCATGCACCAGCACGAGAACACCTAGGACTAGTATAAAAATAACTATAGTAAATATCATAAATACTTGAACAAATCAATTTCTAATTAACCTAATTGATCTAATTTCTAAAGAAGCACCAAAACCAAATGTCTAATTAGGTAACTTTCTTAAATATTGAATAAAGTATCAAATGCAATTCTTTAGCCTCGAGCCATATTTTTCTTGCCTCATCCTTTAACGTGGGGCACGCTACAGCTATCATCCGTAACCAGTATTTAGTTTCTCTAGCCTCCTTCTTAGCCATTCCTATTTTATGCTTAAAATCCTTTTTCGATTCAGCGTCATCCGCTTCACAATATATGGCTCCTATTGCCGTACCTGAATTTACAAATTGGGTTATTATGTCTTTAGTAACCGAATCCTTGGGTATCCTATGGGCAAATTTTATTACCTCTTCACCAAACCTAGCAGTCCGTTCCTCAAGATCATATTTTGGATCTTTAAGCATTGGGATTTCTTTAGGTCAATTAGAAATTAGGTAATTAGGTCAATTATATTTACACCGTCATTACATCTTCCTCTTTCTTCTCCGCGTGCTGCTTAATTTCTTCGTTAAATTTGTCTACCGCTTCCTGCAACTTTTTTTGGCCGTGGGTTAAGTCGTCTTTGGAAATTTTCCCGTCGCCTTCGGCGCGCTTCATTTCTTTCATAATGTCTTCCCGCACGTTGCGTATGCCAATGCGGGCTTTTTCAGCCAACTGGCCTATCATTTTTACCATTTCTTTCCGGCGTTCCTCGTTGAGCGGCGGCAGCATAATGCGGATAACCTGGCCGTCATTGGAAGGGTTAAAACCCAAGTTCGCCATTTGGATGGCTTTTTCTATGGCTTGCAATTGGCCTTTGTCCCACGGGCTAATGGTAAGCGTTTTGGCGTCACTCACCGTAACCGATGCCACGTGCTCTATGGGCATGCGGGAGCCGTAACTTTCCACCTGCACGGTATTGAGCAAGGCCGGATTGGCCCTGCCGGTGCGCACGCCGGACAATTCATGCAAATAATGCTCTATCACCTTATCAAAATCGGCTTTTTTGGAATTTAAAATTTGGTCAATCATATATGAGTAGGTAATAAATAGTAAGTAGTGAGTAGCTATAGCACTTTAATCTATATCCAATGTTTTCCTTATGGCACGTCTACCCCGGCGTAGGCTATTTGGGGCAATTGTGGGTCTATTAAAATATAGTTGATAATGCCGCCAGTGGCAATGCCTTGGGTTTGCCATGTCCCGCCGGCATTGGTGGATTTAAAAATAGTCGTACCTGCTGCGGTATATACTATATTACTCGTGCTCTTCGAAACGTTTATGGGCCTGACCCGCGCGGTCACTTGGTCTCCCGGCAGGCTCACTTGCGACCACTGTTTACCTTCGTCTATGGTTTTGTATATTTTTTGGGTACTGGTTACATATATTAGGCTCGGCGCCGTGGGGTCTACATAAAACCGGCTAAAACTTGGCGCGGCTTCCGAACTAAAAAACCGCTGGGTATAATTTTGGGGCACCAAGCCTTCGGTTAAGCTTACAAAAGTTTCGCCCAGTGTGGAAGACTTAAACAGGCCTTTGTTTTTGAGCATAACGTACACCGCCCCGTTTTGCCATGAGAGCTGGGTTATTTCGTCTTGGAAGGTGCTGAGTAAACGCCACGAAATGCCGCTGTCCGAACTTTTTACAATTCCGCCCGACTTTAACCCAATAATAATTTGGCTGGGCGCTTCCGGATTTACGGCCACCGCAGTTACCGGGTTATTGGCGCTTTCTTCGTTGTATACGTCTTGCCAGGTTGCCCCCGCGTCTTTGCTGTACAGTAATCTGCCATGGTCCCCAAAGGTGCCCGCAACATACAAAACCTTGCTGTCCTGCTGCGTTACCACAAAATCGTAAACTATAATTTTGGAAAGTTTATTTACCCACGTTGCCCCCGAGTCTTCCGACTTATACAACCCGTCGCTGAACGTGCCGGCGTACAGCACTTCGCGGTTGGCCGGGTCAAACGCCAACTTGGAAACTTCCGCTTTATTCAAACTGTTGTTCTTGTCGTTTTGGATTGTATTTGAAAATTGCCAGTCCGCCCCGCCGTTGACGGTTTTGAGAATGCCATATGTTGTGGAACGGGCAAATGGGTTGCAAGATGCGGCCATTAATACCACCAGCCCTAAAACTGCCATGTGTTTTGTATTCATAACCCCGCTAAATTTTCATTAATAAACTTTGGATAATAAATTTTTTATTTTTATTGGTCCTTAAATGCCTCAGACTCTCCAGCAATGCCCCGGCAGCGGTTACGTCGCCCTGGGTGGAAAGCGAGCGGGTTTGGGAAAGGAGCCACTGTTCAAACGTAACTTGCAACTCTTCTGCTTCCAGTTCGGCAAGCTTATTCACCCACAGGAGCCGTTCTGCCAAGGGTTGCTGCTTAAGGTTGCTCCAGAGCTGCTCGGACTCTTGGGCTTCGTCCCACGCACGCTTATTGGCAGCCAGCCGCATAAGCTGCGCGGCCGAACCTCCCGACAGCCCAAACATTGGGGCACTGGGGGTTACGTGGTGGTGTTGGGCAATGAGCTGTAAGTCGTGGGCAGTAAGCCTGGCAAACGAAAACACTTGGCACCGCGACATAATGGTCGGCAGCAACTTTATGCGCGAGGAGACCAGTATAAAACACACATACTCCGGCGGTTCTTCCAAAGACTTTAAAATACCGTTGCCGCTTTGGGTAGAAAGCAATTGGGCGTTATTTATTACCACCACCCGTTTCGCGCCGACACTTGGCTTAAAGTGAATAGTCCGGACACACTCGCGCATTGTTTCCACCGAAGCGTCATCGGCCAAGTCGAGCTGGCTAAAATCGGGATGGTTTGTTAATTTTTCGGTTTGCAATATTTTGTTGGCAAATTCCAAAGCCAAAGTTTTTTTCCCCACGCCTTCGGGGCCTACAAATGCATACGCATGGGGTATTTTCCCACTGGCCAGTTGCATTTCCAAAACACGTTTTATGGCAACATGCCCTACGGTATTCCACTGTGAAAATTTTGGTGTCATAAGCCTTAAAATATGCTTAAATTATACCATTAAAACCTTATTAAGACAAAATAAAAGCATCCGTATGAGGGATGCTTTTTGGTATTGTTACCGGGCTGTTACGTTGACTACCCCGGTTGCGTTGGGATTCAAATGGTCATGGTATTTCCACGAGCCGGTTTTGCCAAACTGGAACTGCCATTTGCCGCCAGAGGCAATGGCCTTGCCTGCGTCAAATTCCGGATAATTGGTGTGGGTGGGGTGGGGCGCCGAGGCTGGCCAAAAACTGCTGGTGCCCTTGTTGCGGAAAACTACTATGTCTCCTACTTTTATATCCACGCTCGCGGGGCTGAATGTGCTGCCGTCATATACTATTTCGGTAACCAATATGTCCGGCGCCATGCCTTCGGCTTCACTGCCGTCACTGTACGTGCCCTGCGTTGTTTCCGTTGCTGCCGGTTTTTTTGCTGCCGCAGGGGCGGGCGAAGTGGTGGCTTGTTCCGGAGTCGGGGTTGCCGCTGCTTGATTTTGGCCGTTTAATTCTTCTTGCGCGGGCGTATCTACCACAGGCGCTTTGGCCTGTTTGTTGTTCCGGTCGTACACAAAATAGCCGCCCACAACTATAATAATTACCGCCAGAAGGCTAAGTATTGCTTTTGATTTCATATGCTTTGCATTAATATTTACCCTCCAAAATGCTATACTATTATAGCATAAAGGTACACCAAAGTTTTTGGGACAAGACCAAAAAAATTAATTTTTAAGCGGCCATGCGAAAAAAAATAGTTGACGAACCGTTTACCAAGGCTAAAAAGCGAGACATAAAAAAACGTCCGCGCATGAAACTGCACGGCGCGTCCTTGAAACGCCCCAGCCCCCATGGGGGAAAACAATTGGCATCGAGATAAGCCCTGACGTATTAACCCATTACCCTATTCGACCTATTTACCTTATTCGTCTTATGTCCCCCTACAAGCTAAAAGTTAAACCCTATAAGCTACTGGTTATTGTCGGCCCCACTTCTTCCGGCAAGTCAGAACTGGCTGTTAAACTTGCCAAGCGTTTTAAAGGCGAAATAATTTCTGCCGACAGCCGGCAAATTTACAAAGGCATGGACTTAGGCACAGGCAAGGTGACTGGGAAGTGGTTTCCACTTTCCAGTCACCCTGAGCGAGTCCTGACAAAGGCGGGACGAGTTGAAGGGTCTCTTAAAAGTATGCCATTTGAATTACCCCATACGGGTCATTCGGATTATGTTTATATATATAAATCCATCCCCCACTATTTAATTGACCTCGCCAATCCCCGCGTGCAATATTCCGCAGCCCGCTTCCAGCGCGAAGCTAAAAAAATAATTTTGCAAATTGTTAAACGAGGCAAACTCCCCATTATTTGCGGCGGCACTATGCATTGGATAGACGCGGTTGTGTACGGGCAACAGCTCCCCAATGTAAATCCTAACCCAACATTACGCAAAGAACTGGAACAAAACTCAACTGATCGCCTCTTTACGCGTATTAAGGAAGCCGATCCCGAACGGGCAAAAACCATAGACCCACACAACCGCCGCCGGCTTATACGCGCTTTGGAAATTATTTTAACTACCGGCAAGCCAGTCCCTCCTCTCCAAAATAAAGATAAAGATTTAGAGCTTAAAGATGTATTTTGGCTTGGCATAAACCCAAACCAAGAAACTTTGTATAAAAAAATAGAAAAGCGCCTCCAAGAACGGCTTAAAGCGGGAATGATAGAAGAAGTCCGAAATCTTCATTCACCTAAGCATAATGTAGTTCGCCGATTTATCGGCCTGAAACGAGTAGATACATTACCCAATCGCATTAGGGGCCTTTCCTACAAACGCCTCGAGTCTTTTGGCTTGGAATATAAATACATAGCCCAGTTCCTGCAAAATAAAATTTCCAAAGAAGAAATGTTTACCCAACTTTTTTTTGCCATTAAGCATTACAGTAAACGGCAAATGACATGGTGGAAAAGGAATAAAGAAATACACTGGATACCGAACCCAGCCAAACCCCCTCTTGCGGAATTGAAAACATGGGTAAAGAAATAAAGTACAAGCTTACATACAATATTTTGTGTAGGGGCGGGCATTGCCCGCCCTATTTTTGTCGTCTTAAAAAACTGTACCAACAAAGTAAGTAATACTTATATTTCTTGAGTTACGAAAATATTAATACCCATTCTTAGCACCCCCTCATGCGAAGGAATGTTTTTTTCTTTTAATGTAAATATCTCGCATTGGAATTGCAATGTTCCCCCATCGCCTCGAAGCAGCGAGAGGAGAGGGTGTCCGTTATACGGACAGGAGAGGGTGCAGTTAAATAATACCCCGTTAAGTGCTACTTACAATAAATTTAAATGCCTTATAGCGAGATATTTTTCAACTTTTAAAGACTTTATATCGTGTTTATAGGTAGAAAACCCGCTAAAATAAGGGGTTTAGCTATTGACAAAATCTAACTATTATGATATAATTGTTAGTTACCTGGAAAGGCTATTCGGGTATCTTTCCTGCGTGTGCAGGAAAAAGGCCTAAAAACCTAAAGCCACGTACCTTCTGGCGCACATCTAGAATAGCGCCATACAAACACGCATGGAGGGATTACACATGCGCACAGCAACGACTTTTTTTGTTGTATTTTTCGCTTTGGCCATCCTGGCCAACGGCGCGGTCATCACCGACTCTACCACGACTCTGAACGAGTCTTTCGTCTGGTGGGACAACCCGATCGGTGGAAATGCGTTCAATTTCGGGTCTATATCGACCCGAAACACACTTTATAATCAGTCGACCACCAACTCGTGGCTCGACTGGCTCGACGCCCCATGGCCGCAACAGCCGTGGTTCTCCAATTTTAGCTATAGCAGACTGGAGAACTTCAAGAGCGTGACTATCGGGACGCGGCGTAACGGAGACGAGACTGGAAGCTTCGGCACTTCTGACACGTTGTATAATTCCAAATCTTTCTCCACCGTTTCGACTATGGGGTCAACGTTGTACCCGGAAGAGAACCGTCTGCATATTGATATCCAGAAATACAAAACTCTGGACTCGGTGCTTTACAGCAGCCTATACTCCTGGGATTGTCGCAATCTTATCCAAGCCAATCTCAGCGGTGCCTGCGCCGGCACCAACGATTGGGAGAGGATTACGACGTACCAAGGACTCGGGGGCTTTTATATTAGCTTCGACCTCCTAGGGGATCTAATCACGAACTGGACCACGGGTACAATCCAACCCTGGTCTTACTCATTTTCGGAGGCTGGGTCCGATATGTGGGACAACCAGCCTTTCAACAGCTCCCCCACACCCGAGCCCGGAACCTGGGCTCTTATCGGGTCAGTCCTCGTTGGACTTCCCTTTCTCCGCCGCTTTCGGCGGGGATAGCAAAACCCGGCGGGATGGCCACCCGTCGGAAAGACATGCGCATGACACTTCTTGACACGGAAAGCAAATTCGCCACTTGCTTTCCGTGTTTTTTTATTTGTGGCAATACAAGGGCATCTTCTCAGAGAAGATGCCCTTGTATTGAAAACTTTTTACCGTATTTTTGTCACTTAACCTGTTTATCTGTGTATCCGTGAATTTACTGTAATTTTTCTTTCAGTAACTTATTTATAACCTGCGGGTTGCCCTTACCTTTTAACTCTTTCATGGCCTGGCCTACCAAAAAGCCAAAACTTTTTTGTTCGCCGGCTTTAAAGTCCGCTACGGCTTTGGGGTTGTTAGCTATAACTGCGTCTATTGCCGAAGAAATGGCAGACTCGTCGCTCACCTGGCTTAGGCCTAGGTCTTCCACTATGTTGGAAGGGTCGCCGCCTTTTTCAAACATGACTTTAAAAACCTGTTTGGCTGCCGAGCTGGAAATTTTTCCGCTATAAACCAATTTTATAAGTTCGGCAACATTCTCCGCGGTTACCGGAGTGTCTTTGGGCGAAAGGCTTGCGGCATTTAAACTCGCGGAAAAATCTTGCAAACACCAGTTGGCCGCGGGCTTGGTTAACACATTAAGCGAAAGGCCGGAAGCAGGGTCAGCGGTTATCCACGCCTGAAGCTCACTAACGACTTCCTCGTAAAAGTTCGCCAGCTCTTTCCAATTTATCAAGTTTTCCGTGTCTTGGTCGGGCAAGCCGTATTCTTCATTAAACCTTACGCGTTTTTGCGCGGGCAGCTCGGGCATGCGGTTACGCAAGTCGTCCAAATATTCTTTGGTAAAATGCAGCACAGGCAAGTCGGGGTCGGGGAAATAGCGGTAGTCGTTGGCTTCTTCCTTGCTGCGCTGTTCAACCGTGCGGTTTTCTTTTTCATTCCAGCCCATAGTCACCTGTTTGGGAACGCCGCCTTCTTTTAAAATTTCGGTTTGCCTGGCAATTTCGTAGTCTATGGCTTGTTGGGCAAATTTTATGCTGTTTATGTTTTTAACTTCGACTTTATATTTGGGCAACGTAGTTTCGCCGGGCTTTCTTACGCTAATGTTCGGCTCCACGCGCATAGTCCCCTTTTCCATGTCGCAGCTCGATGCGCCCAGGTAGCGGATAATATTCCTAAGTTCGGTCAAGAACGCCTTGGCCTCTTCGCCGCTGGTTATGTCGGGTTCGGTAACTATTTCCAAAAGCGGCGCCCCGGCACGGTTGTAGTCCACCAAGCTGTACGGCAAGCCTTCGGGGTGAATATTTTTTCCCGCATCTTCTTCTAAATGAGCACGGGTAATGCCAATTCTTTTAATGGTTGGTCCCGTAGGGGAAGCCATTGGCTTCCCGGAATTGACGTCTAACGGGCGGCCACTGCCCGCCCCTACCTCCGGCACCATAACCTCCAACCACCCATCCCGTGAAATAGGCTTATCATACTGCGAAATTTGGTAGCCCTTGGGCAGGTCGGGATAAAAATAATGTTTGCGGTCAAACTTGCTCCACTCGTCAATAGTGCAATTTAAAGCCAAGCCTACCATGGCAGCCAAACGTATGGCTTCTTTATTCGCCACAGGCAAAGTCCCCGGCTGGCCGGTGTTAACTTCGTCTATGTCGGTATTGGGCACGCTTTGGTCCGGGTTATTTGCCGCCCGCCCAAACATTTTGCTCTTGGTAGCAAGCTGGACATGTATCTCAAACCCAATTACCGGCTGGTATTCTGTTGAAGACTCAAATTCCTTTGGCATACGTAAGTATCCGTCATCCTGAGGAGTGCATCCGACGAAGGATCTCAAAAATCGTCGGACAAATCTCTCCAAGTCGAGTTTATACTATTAATTAAATTTATTTTCTTTTGCCTTGTCCAGCCTTTAATTCTTTTTTCTTCTGCAATTGCTTCCAAAGCTGTTGCAAATTCTTTATAGAATACTAACTTATTCACATTATATTTTTTAGTGAAGCCTTCTACTATTTTATTCTTGTGTTCATAATTTCGCCGCAAAATGTTGTTGGTTACCCCTGTATATAATACCGTATGCACTTTATTGGTCATTATACAAACGAAGAATGTTCTCATAGAGATTCCTCGGATGCACTCGGAATGACGGCAAGAGCTAAAGCATGGGATGTTTCTTGTGCCATTCGGTAACTTGTTGGTATGCGTGTCCCACATTAAATACCACCTGCTCCCCCCACTGTGGGCCAATTATTTGTAAGCCTACGGGTAGTCCGTCCATAGAAGGGACATTGCCGCTGGAAGGCTGGCTAAACCCGCATGGTATGGACAGGGCAGGCAGGCCGGCTAAAGATGAAGGAATATTTAACTGGTCGGCGATATAGCCAAAAAGAGGGTCTTCGGCAGCTTTACCAAGTGGTAAAGCTACGTTGGGCGAAGAAGGACACACAAGCACATCTACTTTTTTAAAAACCTCAGCAAACTCGTTTATTATAAGACGGCGGACTTTTTGCGCCCGCTTATAGTATGCGTCGTAATACCCGGCAGACAATACATAGGTGCCTATCATGATGCGGCGCTTGGCCTCGTTACCAAAACCTTCCGCGCGTGACTTTTCGTAAACTTCCAAAAGGCTCTTGGCTTCCTTGGCTACGTGCCCGTAACGAATGCCGTCATAGCGGGCTAAGTTGGAAGAAACTTCCGAAGGGCAGACTATGGCATACACCAAAGAGCCATACTTGGTGTTGGGCAATTCCACTTCTACAATTTCTGCACCAAGTTTTTTAAGCTCGTCCACCGCTTCCAAAACCCGGCTCTTAACCCCCTCTTCCATGCCTTCCACAAAATACTGTTTGGGAATCCCGACTCGCACACCTTTCATGTCGGCATTTAAATTTTTTGCATACGACGGCACTTCCGCCTGGCCTGTGGTAGAATCTTTTTCGTCTTGGCCAGACATAATTTCCGCAAGTTTCGCCAAATCTTCCACCGAATACGCCATGGCGCCAATGGAGTCCAAAGAAGAGCCCATGGCAATAACCCCATAACGGCTTACGCGGCCATAGGTAGGTTTCCAACCCGAAATGCCGGTAAGCGATGCCGGCTGGCGAATGCTCCCGCCGGTCTCCGTAGCCGTGGCCCACGGCACCAAACCAGCTGCTACCGCAGCAGCCGACCCGGAAGAAGAGCCGCCCGGCATACGGGTAGTGTCCCAGGGGTTTGCTGTGGCTCCATACGCAGACGTTTCGCCGGATGAACCGTGCGCAAACTGGTCCAAATTGGTCTTGCCCACCAAAACGGACTTTTGGGATTTTATTTTGGCAATCGATGTTGCGTCGTATGGGGAAATATAATTGTCCAAAATTTTGCTCGCCGCCGTAGTGCGTATGCCTTTGGTGTTAAACAAGTCTTTGGCCGCGTACGGTATGCCGCAAAGGAAGGGGTTTTCACCCGGGCTGTTAATATAGTCATCGGCAGCTTGGGCTTGGTGTAAAGCCTCTTCTTCACACACCGTTATAAAAGCGTTGAGGTCGCCATGTTTTTTTATGCGCGCCAAAAAATACTTCGTCAACTCAACCGACGAAACCTGTTTGGTATCTAAAAGCTTTCGTAATTCTGTGAGGGATAAAAATTCAAAATTCATAATTGATGCATGCGAAAATTGGCATACGAAATAACGAAATTGTTATGCGAAAAGTTCTTTCGTAGTACTTTCGCGGTTTCGCATGCTGATTTTCGCATGCTATAAAATTGATTTAACCTTAAAATACCCATCTTTCATTTCCGGCGCTTGCGAGAAAATTTCCTCGCGATTGCCATGGTCAACCACAACGTCTTCGCGTTGCACGTTTACCAGCCCGGTTACCTGGGAAACTTCTTCCAGTCCGCTAACGTCCACTTGGTTTAAGGCTTCCACATAGTCTAAAACACTGGAAAGTTCCTTTTGGAATTTTTCCACTTCATGGTCATCTATTTCTATCCTGGCCAAGGCGGCTATTTTTTTTACGTCTTCGGCTGTAAGCATATGTTTTATTATACTAAAAAAATCCCGAATAGACAAGCCTAACTTCGGGGAACTTTTAATCCATGGCGCATTAATTTTCCGACTTACCTATCCCTAAACTTTTCTACCTGCTTGAAAACCGAACTTATGAATTGCCGTTGGATATTCCTCCCCATTTCTGCAAACAACTTGCGGCTTTCGGCAATAAAATCGAGCAACGGGTCCTCGCTGGCATAGCTAAAAAGGTTAGCCTCTTCCTTGAGCATGTCCATAAGTTCCAAATGGCTGCTCCAATTATTGTCTATGACCTGCAGTATTAAATGTTGGCTGGCTTCATAAATTTCCGCATGCCGTTTCAGCGTCTTGGCTTCGGCAGCAAAGTAAGTAGAAAATTTTTCCTTTACGCTTTGCAGGTTTTTGCCGCCTGCCAAAGCTTCAACCAAATCTTGTTCCTCAATTTCCGCCGAAAACACCGATC
>CAYOXN010000004.1:0-2526 GCA_964407965.1 uncultured Candidatus Saccharibacteria bacterium | reverse complement strand
AAATATCATCAACCATATCCACAATGCTTTGGAGCAAAAATTCTTCCGTTCCCTCGTTGTTGTCCAGCAAATGGTCGCGGAGTTTATACAGTTGGGCGCGCTGGAAATTAGCCACCCGGTCATACTTGTACAAATATATGCGGCTGTCGTAGTTTTTGCTCTCTACAAAATTCTGCGCCTGGCGGAAGGCTTCGTCCAAGCTCTTGCCGGAAATATATTCGTCTTCCGGCAGGTCTATGTTTTCCATGGCGTCTATAATCCGCTCGCTGCCGAACAGCTGCATAATTTCGTCTTCCATGGAAATTAAAAATTGCGACTCGCCCGGTTCGCCTTGCCGCCCGCTTCTTCCTACCAACTGGTCATCTATCCTTCTCGATTCATGTCGCTCCGTGCCAATGACGTACAATCCCATATCCTTAACCTCTTCGGCGAGCAAAATGTCCGTGCCCCGTCCGGCCATATTGGTGGCTACGGTTATCATGCCCTGGCCGCCGGCTTTGGCAATTTTTTCCGCTTCGGCCTTATGGTCCTTGGCAGTGAGCAATTGGTACGGCAAGTTTAGGGTGTTAAGCACATCGGCAACGGTGTGGGCCATTTCCACATTGCGCGCGCCAATAAGCAGGGGCTGCCCCCGCTGGTGGATTTGCTTAATTTTCTTGGCCAAGCCCTGCAGCTTGCCTTTTTTAGTTTTAAAGAACAAGTCATTGTGGTCGGTGCGGATAACCGGCCGGTTGGTCGGAATTTGTATGACATCGAGCTTATACACCTCGTTAAATTCCTGCCGGGCCGCCATAACCGTACCGCTCATGCCCGAAAGTTTTTCATACAACGGAAAAAAATTCTGGAAAGTTATGGCTGCGGTAGTCCGGTCGGCTTCTTTGACTTTAACGTTTTCTTTGGCTTCTATGGCTTGGTGCAAGCCGTCGGTAAAACGCCGGCCGGGCAAAACGCGGCCGGTAAACTCGTCTACTATTTCCACGCCGTCTTTGGTGACTATGTAGTCCTTGTCTTTGTCAAAAAGCACCTTCGCCCGCAAGCACACGTCCAAATAAAAAACGTACATGGGGTTGTCTTTGGAAAACACCGGTGAGCCAATAATGCGTTCGACATGGTTAAGCCCGGCGTCTGTCATGGAAATATTTTTGTGCTTGTAGTCTACCGCGTAATCCTCGTCTTCCACGAGCTGGTCGGCTATGGCTATAAATTTGTCGTACAATTGCCGCTCTTCTTTAACCGGCTCGGCAATAATGAGCGGAGTACGGGACTCGTCTATTAAAATGCTGTCTATTTCGTCCACAATGCCATAATGCAGGGCGTGCTCCTGCCTAAGCACGCGGTCGCTTTTGGCATACACCAAATTGTCGCGCAGAAAATCGAAACCTATTTCCTGGTTTGTCACATACGTTATGTCTTGGCCATAAGCCTTGCGTCGCTGTTCGTTTTGCATTTGCGAAGTAACATACCCGGTAGTTAGCCCGAGCAAAGAATACAACTTGCCCATTTCCTTGGCGTCGCGTTCGGCCAAATAGTCGTTCGTGGTTATAATATGCACGCCCAGGCCGAGCAGCGCATTTAAATACACGGGCATGGTTTCGGTAAGGGTCTTGCCTTCGCCGGCTTTCATTTCCGCTACCTTGCCTTGGTGGATGACTATACCCGCCAAAATTTGCACGTCATACGGCACTTTGCCGAGCACTCGCCTCGCCGCTTCGTTTACCACGGCAAAAGCCGGCACCAGCAATTGGTCCAGCGATTTTCCCTTGGACAAATCGTCTTTAAAAGCCAACGCCGCCAGGCGCAATTCTTTTTCCGACCAAGACTTTAATTCTTCCCGCTCCCGCGCAATAAGCTCCACTTGCGCCCGTAAATTTTGGATAACCTGCCGGTCCAAATACGAATTAACTTTTTGTTTTAATGTATTTTCAAATTCCACAATTTTTTTGGAGTATTTTTATTTCAAACAAACGATATTTCACACTAACTATACCATATTATTCACAATAAAGCTAATCTTAAATTCCCAAATTTTCTAATTTTGGCTTAGCTGCTAAAAAGTCCGCAACCTCGGACATGGCAAATGTTATGGAGCCAAATACGTTACCGGTTTGTAAATACCTGGCTGCAAAATTTGCGAGCAGGGTGTCACCCGCCCCTATGGTATCCCGCCCAGCAATTTTTTTGGATACGGGAATGCTCTGTACAGTATTTTCAAAATACAAATCCAAGCCTTCACCGCCTTTGGTTACTACAAGTATTTTTTGTTTCTGCCTTTCCACTAACTCCGGAGGCAAAAAGGCAAGTTCCACCTGGGTAGCTTTGAGGCAAAAAGCCTCCAACTGCCTGCCTTCTTCCCACACCCGTTTTTGCGAAGAATCTTCCGGATAGCGGACATAACCCTGCACGTCTATAAATGCGGGGCCGGGGAATTTTTCTATGCCCTGTAAATTTATTTCATTTATGGTGGTAGAAATTAAAACCCCCTTTCCGGAAAGATCTGCAAAACGCGGAGTAAAGGCTGCGGCTTTG
>CAYOXN010000003.1:0-30194 GCA_964407965.1 uncultured Candidatus Saccharibacteria bacterium | reverse complement strand
TAGGCAGGTTAAATACCGAATCTGCGGAGTTCACTTACGAGGTAAATGGCAAAACCAACAAAGTTACTTTGGAACGCGGCCGTTCAACCACGCTGAGGTTTTATGCCGACGAGTTACATTCCATAACGTTTAGCGGCATTCAAGGCAAGCCCGTCGCCATAGCGGTGTTAAATGAGTATAAAGACCCGAATGCGTTGGCAAAAAACACTGACCTTTCGGTTAAGCGTACCTATTGGGTAAACGGCAGGCAGGTGACTACTTTTGAAGAGGGTTCCACGGTACTGGTGAGGTTGGAATTTACCATGAATGCAAATGCCATAGACGGCGGATACCAAGTTGTGGACTATTTGCCGAGCGGCTTGAAACCCATTTCATATTTGTGGCAGCGCGGGTTGACGTATAATTGGGCACGGTGTACCCAACGCGGGTTCCCGCTGGCAGTGGAAGGCAATGTCGTATATTTCTCAGCCTACCATAACGCTAATTCTTCCAGTTTGTGTCCGGTTAATACCATTGAGTATTATGCCCGAGCCGCCAGTAAGGGAGAATTTAATGCCAACCCCAGCCTTATCCAGTCGTTGGTAAATTACGACAGTTTAAATGTAAGTGAAAGCCAGGACATAAGAATTGTGCCTCCGAGTAATTCAGGTAAACCCATTGTCTTGCCCCAAAAATAATCCCGTATGTCCAAGCTAGTAAAGGGTGTTGCCATACTTATAGCGCTAATCGCGATCCTTTTGACCGGATCGCGGTTTTGGCATGGGTATACGAATAAACCACAACCCCTGGTGGAGAGCCAGCCCGTCTCCCAGTTTATAGACTATTCTGCCCACACCCTGCACATGCCTGAAATTAAAACCGCGGGTTCTACGCCGGGCCGGCCGGTGGCTGCCATTACCTCGCATCATTTGCCCACAGCCGAAAAGTTTATACACGAAATGTATTCCAAACTTAAACAGCAAAACCCCGACATAGGCACCTTTGTAGTCGTGGGTCCTGACCATTTTGAACAATGTAGTGCTAAAGTAACCACCACTAAAAAAAACTTTGTAACCCCAGCAGGGGAGTTGAAGAACGACCTCGGGCTTGCCGAAAATATAGTCGCGTTGGGGGTAAACGAAGAGGATGGTTGTTTTAAAAACGAACATTCAATTGGGGTGCAAGCAACGTTTATAAAAACATATTTCCCCAATTCAACCCTAGTCCCGGTTTTGTTCAGTTCCGCAGCTTCCCAATCCGATGCAGCCACACTCGCGCGGGAGTTGGCTAGGCTTTTCCCAAATGCGGTGGTTATATGCAGCACCGATTTTTCACATTACCAAAACGTGCAAAAAGCAAATGGTATAGACGCACGCACCGAAAAGCAGTTAAAGAGTATGGAAACCGGGGTCATACAGCTTGAACAAGTAGATTCCCCAGCCAGTTTGGCGTTTACCTTGGCATTTGTCCAAGCACAAAAAGCCCAGCTAGGATATTTGGACCACGCAAACTCATACGACTTTACCGGCATACCCGACAACACCACCGGGTATTTTAATGTCATATACACCCACTAACTATAATTGCACTGTAAAAATTTTTGTTATTTAATTCTTAGCATTTTTTCACATATGTGAAAAAATGCTAATTTTGGTTCATTGTATACCAAATAAATTTACAATTTGACAACTAAGGAAAAAGTGTTATATTTAAGGCAAATATTAACTTTTAGAAACAAATGACAAAATTACAAAAAATATGGCTATGGGTAGGTTTGGGAATGTTTATAATACCTGAAATATTGTGGAGTCCTTTGGTTAATTTGATGCAGAGTCTATATAATTCACAAATTGACAGCCCAGTGTTTAGGGAGAATTTCTTAACCACAGGAAAAAGTACAGTAAGTTGGCTGGTAGTTTTATTGGTCCAGTTATTAGGAGCTTTAAGTATTGTTTATTTTACTTATATCAACCGAAATTATCGAAGGTGGTTGTTGATTTTAAGCATTATTTTTTCTTTGATATCCTTAGCTATATTTTTGGCAATGTACGTAATTTATTCATTCCGCCATGGTATAGGGTTTTAAATTTATGAAAAACGTATTTATAATTCTATTAGTGATGGGTTTTTTGTTACCTTCAGTGGTACGAGCCATCATGATAGCTCCTTATGTGAATTTAACTTTAAACATTACTCTGTCTACTGGTTCCGATGATACTCTCACTTTTAATTTTTCAGGGTACAATCCTTCCAGATTTTTTAATCAAAATAAGGCTGTAACAACTGTATCTCAACACGGTCAAATAGTTTATAATGCACCTGCTGGCCTAGGAGCGAGTTACTTTATAGAAATGCAAGATACTAATGGTTGGTCTTGGGACTTAGATAGTACAAGTTGTGTCGGTACAGACCCAGCTTTTTATTTTTATAAAATGGAACCTAGTTTAGGATTTTTGACCAGTCCTTATAATAATGTTACTTGTGATCTTAATGTAACAAAAAAGGTTAGTAAAACCCCTATACTTATTATTCCCGGTGTAACGGGTTCTGATTTGCTTTTAGGTAATGAAACAATATGGTTAAATTTAGATAGAATGGCGGGAGATTTTGGAGATGATTTTATGGATGTTCTAAGTTTTAAAGCTGATTTAAGTTCTGATAACCAATCCATCAAAGTTGGCGGGGTAATCAGAGGTAGAAAAATAATTTTTGATTACACATTAGGACTTCTAACCACGCTTACGGCTCAAGGGTATACTGAAGGTACGGATTTGTTTACTTTCCCATATGACTGGCGGTATGGGGTGAGTGGGAAGGAGCCGGATGGTACGACCAATATAGACCATTTAAAAGGACAAATAGAATATATCTTAAACCAGACCGAGGCCGGTCGTAATGCGGGCAAAGTAAACGTTATTGCCCACAGTACGGGCGGTCTTTTAGTTAAGAAGTATGTAATGGATAATCCAACCTCCCACCATATAGACAAAGCCGTATTTGTGGGGGTACCTAATACAGGAGCACCTAAAGCCATAAAAGTATTAACAGTAGGAGATGGTTTCAAAATACCTTGGCTTGCCGACGGAGAAATGAAAAAACTCTCCAAAAACCTGCCTGTAGTGTATGACCTTGCCCCATCTCAAACATATTTTGATAAGAAAGGTAGTTTTTACCATATTACACATTCCAGTTTCTTTCACCCACTAAACGACACTAATCAAGAATTAAACTTTGAAGACTCGTGGGCACATTTAAACGCTTTGGGATTAATAAATACTACCGCCCTAGACAACGCCCAGCAAATTCATTCTTCGGAATTTGATAATTATGACTTAAGGACCGCAGGGGTAGATATATACAATTTAGTAGGTTGTAAAGAGGGGAGTATTGTGCAAATAAATGAAGAACAACACGAAGATATACTAAAGAGAAATATAATCAATTACAAAAAACCCATTTATGCACCAGGGGACGGTACCGTGCCTTTGGAAAGTGCTACCAATGTGCCGGTGGACCAGGGTAAGAAATATTATGCTTTAAATGCGGACCATTCTAGCATGATGAGCCAAGACGGTATAAAGGAGCAGATTACCAATATTCTAACTGGATCTAGTCTTCCGGTGGGAAGTGTTATTACCCAAGACATTGCCCAATGCAAACTTAACGGTAAAGCCTATGCCATTTATAGTCCCATTAATTTCCAAGTTACCGATAATCAAGGCAATAGCCTAGGCATAGCCGAAGACGGCAGCACCTACAATAGTATCCCCAATGCCAGCTTGGACGTTTTTGGTGACCATAAGTTCATGTATTTACCCGAAGAAGGCGACTTTAACATCCAGCTTAAAGGTACAGCTACGGGTACTTTTACGTTTATTAGCCAAGATATAAACGACAGTCAATCTGCTGAGGCTAGGGTTTTTAGCAATCTCCCAGTAACAACCAAACTCGTAGCTACGGTACAGGAACAACCAGGAGGTAATACAAATTTATTATTAGATACAAATGGTGATGGCTCGGTAGACAAAGCTGTAACCCCTTCTGCGATATTGAATGCCGAACAAGCCCAAGATGTCCTAGCCCCCGTTTCCACCTCAACACTTACCGGCCTTATGGGTGAACCTGGTTTTTACCGAAGTAGCGTCAAACTAACTTTGTTTGCCGAAGATAGCCAAGACCAGAATAATCCTGAGGCTGCTTCCGGGGTTTTGGGTATTTCCTACAGTCTGAATGGCCAAGCTACAACCACCACGACAACGTACCCCACTTCCCTTACGGTAACAGCAGAAGGCCTGCACACCTTAACTTTTTTTGCCACCGACAAAGCAGGCAACAATGAAGAGCCTAAAACCTTGGAATTTGTAATAGATGCCACAGCTCCGGAATTAATAATGCAGTTTAGCCCAAAGGACCAAGATTTGGTTTTTACTGCTACCGACACGTTGGCTACCGTTTTAACATCCACACCTACAACCAAACAACTTAAGTATAAACATCCAAAAATATCCGATAAAAATGATACCATACCCGCCACCGACTCTGCCGGCAATGTTACGGTTTTAACCTTCCAAGGTAAGGACAGAAAAAGAAACCTAAGCGCAGACATAAAGTCATTAACCTACAATGGCATAGCTGCCAATTTAAGCAAAGCCCAACTGCATTTTGACTGGCTTTTTGATAAGAAAGGCAACGTACTTCTCTTGACCCAGCAAGTTAAATCCAATAAAGATTTTGATATTTTAGGCTTCTATGCCTTAGGCAAAACCACGCTCGTGGGCAAAGACCAAACCGGCAAAATAAAAAAGACCCTCTCCGGCCTTATCCTGCTCAAAGTCTCAACCCAAAAAGGTGACTTGGTTTGGGGGTATTGAGAATAATTACTGTGTAAAATAAAAAATAGGAATTCTTAGCATTTTTTCACATATGTGAAAAAATGCTAAGAATTGGGATGTATGAAATACAATAAAATAAAAAGTCATATTAACCAAGTATTGCCAAAGAAGGGAGTGTGGGAAATAGATTCCCAAGACTTGGCAGTTTTAAAAAAAGTTTCTTTAGTTACATTGGCTATAATTGGAGTAGCTGGTTTTGTTTCCATAACTTTGGTGGCTCCAAATTTATTTTCAGCTTTGGGAAAAATATCAAGGTTTAAATCTAAGTATCGTACAAGGAGCCAGCGGGTTGAAGAAACTAGTCGGGTGTTTTATTATTTAAAACGAAGAGGGTATATTTCTTTTAAGGAAAAAAAAGATGGCAGCATTTGGGTTAGGTTGACTAAAAAAGGCAATAAAGTCCATAAAACGCTTACTTTTCAGACTTTAAAAATTCCTAAAGCAAAAAAATGGGATAAAAAGTGGTGGCAAATTGCCGCTGATATCCCCACTAAGGAATATAGGGGAGCAGCCGATCTTTTTCGTCTTAAGGTAAAGCAAATGCATTTATTCCCTTTGCAGCGCAGCTTATGGTTTTATCCTTATGATCCCCGGGAAGAAATGGAGTTTTTAACGAAGCATTTCCACATTGAGCGTTTTGTGACGGTAATGGAAATAAGCCGTATGGATTTGGAAGATGAAAAAGTTTTAAAAAAACATTTTAAAAAATTACACGTCCTTTAATTCTTAGCATTTTTTCACATATGTGAAAAAATGCTAAGAATTGGGTTTGTGAAAATAGGAAAGTAATGAAAAATTTTAAAAGGCCCACATAGTAGTGTGAGCCTTTTAAGAATATACATAGGTGTTTACAGGGGGAGCTTTTGGTAAATAGCAGAGGTTTCGGAGAGCATTTTTTCTTGGATGAAATATTGGCTGCGGGTAAGGGCTTTTTGGGAAAGTTCCTGCAGTTTGCTGGAGCCGTTTTGCATTTTGTATTCCAGCAGCAAGCTGGTAATTTGGGTGGAAAGGGCGCTGGGGTTTTCGGGCGGGACCAGGAGCCCGGCACCTTCTAAGGCTTCGGGTATGCCGCCTACGTTAGTGGCAACAATAGGCAGGCCTGCCTGCATGGCTGCTAAAATGGCAAAGGGGAAGCCTTCTTTGCGGGAAGGCATGACAAAAATATCAAAAGCCTTTAAGTATTTGGCCGCATCGGGTACGCCGGAAACAATTTCCACTGTGTCTTTAAGCCCTAGCTCATTAATTAACGTGTCCAAATGTTGTTTTTCCGGGCCTTGGCCAAATATAATGGCCCGGGTATCTAAAAACATGTTTTTAACTTCTTTAAGGGCGTGTAAGTAAGTGTCGAGGCCTTTGGTGGCATAGAGGTTGGCAATAGTTCCCAAATACAAACTGCCGTCAGCCATGCCCAAAGCCATACGCGCTTGCTGGCGTTCTAAAAATTCTATGGGCGGCAAGCCATTGTACACCGTTGTTAGTTTTTCTTCGGGGGCTAGGTTGTGCTGCAAGGCAGAGAGCCTGTCTTGTTCAGACACGGTTATAATGTGGTCACGAAAGTATGAAGCGAATTTTTCCGCAATTATGTAAAAGCCTTTCACGGCCGAAGACAGGGGTTCGTTAAACACAAAGCCGTGGGCGGTATAAACAACTTTGGCTCTGGCAAGTTTTGCCGCAATGCTGCCCAGTACGCCTGCTTTGGTGGAATTAACATGGACTATGGCCGGCCGAATGTCCCGTACCAGCTGCCATATTTCCCAAACAGCCAACAGGTCAAAAAGGGGGTTAATGCTGCGCTTGAGGTATTTGAGCGGGAAGGTAAGAAGTCCCCGTTCCTTGGCTTGGGCAAATAAGCGTTCGGCTTCGGTGCCTGCCGCTACGCGGCCTTGGAAAGCACTAGCTAAGGCCAAAACATAATTTTGGGCCCCACCCCCGTCGGCTTGGGTGATAATATAGAGGATTTTTAACGGTGTTTGGTCCATATGGATATTGTATAGGATTATTTATTGATAGGAAAGGTTTTTTATGATAGCGTTAAGAAAAGATAATATTTGAAAGGGAGTTACATGAAATTGGTGTCGTTTAATATTTGGAGCGCTACCCAGGGGGAACCGTTATTTGAGTACTTAAAAGAATTAAAACCCGAAACAGAAATATTTTGCCTGCAAGAAATATTTAATGCCGAAAGTAATGCCCCAGAATTGAGTTCAGGGGCCCGTTTGCATGTGTTGCATGAGTTGCAAGCAATGATGCCAGAGTATAATTGCTATTATGCGGCATCAAGCATGGGTTTTGAAGTGGACAAGCCCGCACCATGGCCAGTAAGTTTTGGCAAGGCGGTATTTGTAAAAAAATCCATTCCAGTACAATCGTATGCTTCGTATAATTTATTTGATACCCGAGAAGTGCCCGGAACGAGTCCCGAGGAAGGGTATGTGGTATTGCAGGCACTAGGCATAGAGGACAAAGGCAAGAATTTACACGTGTTGAATTTTCACGGCATGTCGCGGCCAGGCACAAAAATAGATACGCCCGAGCGCATTGTGCAGTCACAACGCCTGCTAGACGTATTGGCTACTTTGCCGCCGGCCCCAACCGTATTGTGTGGGGATTTTAACTTATACCCCGATACCCAAAGCATTGGGATGCTAGACGCTAAGCTACGCAACTTGATTAAAGAATACAAGATTACCAACACGCGCAATGAAGTTTCGTGGCGGAAATTTAACAGCAAACAGTATTTTGCCGATTATACTTTTGTGAGCCCAGATGTGCAAGTGAAAAATTTTGAGGTACCGTATAACGAGGTTTCGGACCATTTGCCGATGATTTTAGACTTCTCGGTTTAGGTCCACAGATCGCTGATATCACAGATACACAGATTGTGTATCAAAATAATCAAATCACTTTGAATAACTAAAGTGTCATTGCGAGGAGAAAAGGGCTTTATCTGTCTACGTAGCAATCTCTCAAATAAGCCTATAGGGTAGATTGCTTCGGATGCACTCGCAATGACACATAGTGGTATTAGCTAGTTTCGTAATTCACTTTAATTAAGCATTGATAAATAAACTGTGCATTCGTGATAATTTGTGATTTGGGAAATAAATATGAAAGTACTTTTTTGTGCCCTAAAAAATGAATATGGTAAGCCGGAGGCTGGGCAGTCGTTTGAATGCAAGCATTTTTTACATACGCTCCAGCACATGCCGGGCATAGAGGTCCGGCATTTTGGCTTTGACGAAATTATGCGCGAACACGGCCGCGACCGCATGAACGAAATGCTCATAGAAGCCGTGGGGGCTTGGCAGCCGGACGTGTTGTTTTGCTTTTTGTTCACCGAGGAAATAAAAAAAGAAACCATACGGCACATAACCCAGCACACCAAAACCAAGACTTTTAACTGGTTTGGCGACGACCACTGGCGTTTTTATGTTTATTCCCAATTCTGGGCCAAAGAATTTACGTTGGTTTCCACCACAGACGGCAAAGCGTACCGCGAATACCACAAGGCCGGCATACAAAATGTGCTCAAAACTCAATGGGCGGTAAACCATTTTTTGTATAAGCCGCAAGATTCCGCGCTCAACAAAGGTACCTATGACATAACTTTTTACGGGCAAAAGTACGGCAACCGGCCGGACTACATTGAAGCTTTAGTAAAAGCCGGTTTGCCTGCCCAGGGCATAGGTAGGGGCTGGGGCAACACAAGCGGCGCAGACGTACAGGAAATGCTGAATATTTATTCTTTTTCCAAAATAAACTTAAATTTTACCGAAACGCCGTATTTTGGCTTTAAGAAAAAATTAAACCTGTTGGCCAAATTATTTGTTAAAAAAGAGTTAGGAAAATATTCTTTAAACTTAAACTTTCCAATTTTAAATCTTAAATCTATTATCGGTACCCAGCGCCGGACCATAAAAGCCCGCACATTTGAAGTGCCTGCCTGCGGCGGATTTTTACTCACCGGCCCTTCGGACGACCCCTTAGACGAATACCTTAAACCAGGCAAAGAGGTGGTAGTTTTTAACACCATGGACGACATGGTAGCCAAAGCTAAATATTACCTTAACCACGCAAGCGAGCGCCAAGCTATAGCCAAAGCAGGCTACGAAAGAACCCTTGCCGAACACACGTACGAAAAAAGGTTTAAAGAAATATTTGAAAATTTGGCATAAAAAAAACAGGCCCACCGTAGTGAGCCTGGTATGATGGAGTGCCGGCGTTATTGCCGGGACATGCGCCATTGTTTGCGAGCAACAATGGCCCCGAGCAGCTTGAGCATGACTTGCATGCGCTTTTTCATTGTCTCGCCGTCATTCTCTTCGGCTAGCCGTTGTTCCTCCGGGTATTCAAAATCGATTTCAACCCCGGCCACCCGCTTGCCGTCAGCGACTGCATCTACAATAGGTCCGAAAATGCAGTCGTGCCAATCCGGTAAATCCGTCTGTTCCCCAGGGTAATTGAGGAAATATTTTGCAGCTGCCAGGTGGAAAGCGCGCGGGCCAACCCAGTAGTCCTGGGGTTCGCCGCCGATGATGTAGCTTGCCATCATGCTTCCCGTTGATTCCCAGGCTTGGGAAAATTTCGGGTAGCTCGCCAGCGACTTGCGTCGGGGGATGACAATGTCAGCAATGTTACTCACGATCGGTTCGCAGATTGCGCCGATGAACTTTGCGATGTCCTTCTCCGGCTCCCGCCAAATTATCACCGGTGTAATATCTTCGTCCCCTAAAGTAAGCGGGAACATGTGGGTCGCAAGTTCGATAATGAGGCGGCGACCATGGCCCATGGTAGTGTTTTCCGAGCCTGGGTCTTCCAGGAACAAGACGCGACGGTCTTTCTTGTTACGTTGAAAATCATTGTCTGCCATCGCATCATCCCAATTGTGTATGCGGTTGCATACATCAGAGAAATGCGGCAGCATACTTCGTTCACATAGGGCAATTAGGCGGTGGCCTGCGCTAATATCAGATATCATAGCGGCCTTCGCGACGTTAGTACGTGCTTTAAAAGCCTCGGGACTTACCTGGCGAGATATTGCCAGGTTGGGCAAGGTCGTTACAACAACCCCGTCACAAAAACTCATACGTGCTCCTTCGAAGCCTTATAGTATGCCATAATGGCGGCAATTGATCAAGAGGTTTTTTGTTGTAAAATTGGCATAAAAAAACAGGCCCACCGTAGTGAGCCTGGTGTGATGCCTGCTTCCCAGCCGTGAAGTCTAATTACGTGCTGTTTGTGCTTGATTGCGTAGTGTTTTTATAACCCAAGCCGTTACAGCCGCGATGCCTGCGCCTCCGACAGTAAACGCCAGGGCGTGAAGGGTGTGGTGTGGGATGTAGAGTAGGTATAGGGTGTAGAAGTGAAATATTCCAGCTGCTACCACGGGCCTATCAACTGGCTTATTAGGAGATTTCCAAAGTAACCTTGCCACGATAACGGCGGTTAACGCTGCTATTGCACCCCCTACAAATGACCCCGGGAGAGTGGTTGAGTGAACGGGGATGAACCTCGTACCCAATAAAGAAAGGCCAAAAACGCATGCGCCGACAGCTTGTCCATATGTTATGAACATTTCTCCTCCTTTCTACTTACAGTTTCCTGACGTATTAGTATAGGATATATCCGGTTTTTGATCAAGGATTTTTGATCAAGCTTGTTAAAGCTGCTAGTATATAGGAGACTAAGGAATATTTTTTATGCCCAAAGCGCTTATAACCGGTTCGGCCGGGTTAATTGGTTCACAATCTGTGCATTTTTTTGCCGAAAAAGGCTACGAAATAATTGGCGTAGACAATAACATGCGCCAGTATTTTTTTGGCGCGGAAGCCAGCACCGATTGGAACAGGAAAGCTTTGGAAGAAAAATATGCCCAACAGTACCGCCACGTGGCGGCAGACATCCGCAACATGGAAGAGCTGGAAAAAGTGTTTGCCGGCCAAAAGTTTGACATTATTATCCATACCGCAGCCCAACCCAGCCACGACTGGGCAGCCAAAGAGCCGCTCACGGACTTTGGCGTAAATGCTGTGGGCACGTTGAATGTATTGGAATGCTTTAGGAAATTTTCCCCCGAAGCCACGTTTATTTTTACGTCCACAAACAAAGTGTACGGGGACACGCCCAACCGCTTGCCGCTTTTGGAAACCGAAACGCGCTGGGAACTGCCCGAGACGCATGAATTTTACAACGGCATAAACGAGTCCATGAGTATAGACCAAACTTTGCACAGCGTGTTTGGCGCAAGCAAAGTTGCCGCAGACGTCATGGTCCAGGAATACGGAAAATATTTTGGATTGCATACGGCAGTTTTCCGCGGAGGTTGCCTGACGGGTCCGGACCACAGCGGCACAGAACTCCACGGGTTTTTGGCGTATTTAATAAAATGCGTGGCCACGGGCAAACCTTATACTATTTACGGTTACAAAGGCAAGCAGGTGCGCGACAACATACACAGCTACGACCTGGTAAACATGTTTTGGCATTTCCACCAAAAGCCCAGGAACGGGGAAGTGTACAATGCCGGCGGCAGCCGCCACTCCAACATTTCCATGCTTGAGGCTTTTAAAAAGGCCGAGGACATATTGGGCAAGAAAGCCAACACTACCTATGTAGACCAAAACCGCATTGGCGACCATATTTGGTATATTTCTGACGTGTCGAAATTCCAGTCACATTACCCCGACTGGAAATACACTTACGACGGCGACAAGTTGTTTGAAGAAATTTGCCAAAAGGGACATTTTTAATTGACCATAATTAAATAAAATTTTTAAACAGCAATGGTAAGCATTATTTCCGCACTATATAAATCGGAGCGGTATTTGGCACAGTATCTTAAGCACGTTAATCATTTTGCTGAGGTATTGGAAAAACAAAACTTCCCTTTTGAAATAGTCATTATACCCACTCAGCCTTCGCAGAAAGAGCTGGAGCTTTTGGAAACTGTTAAAAACCAGCCTTGGTGCTCCATACATGAATATAACCAGCGTGGATTATATGCGGCTTGGAACTATGGCATAAGCGTGGCGCGCGGAGATTTATATGGACCCTGGAATGCGGACGATATCCGTTTTCCGGAAGCGGTGGTAGAAGCACAGGAATTAGCCATTAGGGGAGTAGACGTGAGCTATTACCCTTTTTATATTAAACGGTATGTATCATTAGGAATTATTGACATTCCGGTCAAGACGCGAAAAATTGAAGGGGAAGTTTTGGAATTTGAAAAAAGGAAATTTGAAACCACTATGACTGCCGGACCGCATTTTATGTTTACCAAAAAAGCCTATGAACGCGTAGGGCCGTTTGATGAGCAGTTTAAAATAGCGGGCGACTTTGACTGGTGCGCCAGGGCTACGCAAGTGGGACTGAAATTCCAGCAAGGCAAAAATTACTCGGGAGTATTTAGGGTAGATGGCAAAGGGCTTTCTGCCGGGGCCAACACGACCCTTATAGCCGAAAACAATATTGTGTATAAACGCCACAACGCTTTGGAAAAGGTTAGGCCAGGTGTGGAAGCTGTAGAGCAGAAATACCAAGTTAACCAATTGCTTTTTAAAGGTTCTTGGCAAGCTTGGTAAGACTTACGCGTTTGGCTACTTAGCCATAACGGGATCCAAACCCGCAACGGGCTTGCCCCCTGGCTGCGTTATTTTATTCCGCATTTGTTCACCGTAGCTCGCTACGCCTCGCAAATTGCTCATAAAATGCCTTGCCAGAGGGCAAGCGCGTAAGTCTTAATTTGCAAAAATTGAATATTTTGACACCCAATGACACCCTATGATACCATATGGGTGTCATTTAATATTGTATAATACAGTCTGAAACAAAATTCTTTATGCCAGAAATTAAACCCCACGAAGTGTATACCCCCCAAGAAGCCCAGGAACTTTTAAAAGTCAGCAACAGCACTATTAAACGCATGTTAAAAAATGGGCTTTTAAGGGCAAACAAAATAGGCAAGCAATACCGCATACTTGGCCACGAGTTGTTAAGAATGCTTTCACCGGAAGTGGAACAGAAAGCCGTAGATACCTACCAAAAAATTAAAGGCAAAGTCAGGGAGGGGACGAAAGACTGGTAATATCCACTGATCACTGATAACCACAGATGCACAGTTCGTAGACCAGCTAGTCAAAGGTGGTAAAAGGTATGAAGTTGGGGAATGTCTAATTTCTAATTGACCTAATTAGTCTAAATAAACCCCAATGCTTAAATGACTAAAATTCCACAGGAGCATGCTATGGTACAATTTTTTACATTTGGACATTAGTCATTGTTTAGGTTAATTAGGGTAATTAGAATAATTAGATATTAATTACAGAAATCTCTCGCAATAGCCTAAACTGTTGTAAGATAATCTATTTACAAAATATATGAAAAGGGCATTTATAACCGGTATAACCGGACAAGATGGAAGTTATTTGGCGGAGTTGTTGCTCGAAAAGGGCTACGAAGTTCATGGCATTATCCGCCGCTCTTCGACGTTCAATACCGGCCGGATAAACCACATATTTGAAGATCCGCATGAAGAGCATAAGCGGCTCATTTTGCATTATGGCGACTTGTCCGATGCGAGTAATATTTCCCGGCTGCTCGAAAAAATAAAGCCCGATGAAATTTACCATTTGGGCGCGCAAAGCCATGTGCGCGTCAGTTTTGACATACCCGAATACACGGCTGATGTTACGGGCCTTGGTACGCTACGGCTGCTTGATGCCATACGCGAAACCGGGCTTAAGACCAAATTTTACCAAGCCTCTTCTTCCGAAATGTTCGGCAAGGTCATGGAAGTGCCGCAAAAAGAAACTACGCCGTTTTACCCGCGTTCGCCTTATGGCGCTGCAAAAGTTTTTGCATACTGGCTAACGGTAAACTACCGGGAGAGTTACAATTTGTTTGCCTGTAACGGGATATTGTTTAACCATGAATCCCCCCGGCGCGGCGAAACGTTCGTGACCCGCAAAATTACCCGCGGGCTCGTGCGCATTAAAAAAGGGTTGGACAAAAAGTTATACTTGGGCAACTTGGATGCCAAGCGCGATTGGGGTTATGCCAAAGACTACGTGGAAGGCATGTGGCTTATGCTCCAACAGGAAAAACCTGACGACTATGTTTTGGCCACAGGCCAAACCCATACGGTGCGGGAATTTGTGGAAGCTACCGGCCGAGAGTTAGGTATGGATATAATTTGGGTAGATCAAGGTTTATACGAAAAAGGCATAGACAAAAATACCGGCAATATAATTATAGAAATAGATCCGCATTATTTTAGGCCGGCTGAGGTGGATTTGCTGCTCGGGGACGCAAGCAAAGCCAAAACCCAGCTTGGCTGGCAGCCAAAAGTCGGATTTTTGGAATTGGTCCAAATAATGACCCAGGCAGAACAGGCGCAATATGATTAAACTCATGAAATCTAGTTTTTATAAGGAGGCGGAGACCAAAGCGCAGTTGGCGCAGTTTATAGCCAATGCCGGCACGTTGAGCATGAAAGAGCAGTGCAGGCAATTTGAACTTGCCTTTGCCCAAAAACAACAGCGGCGATATGCGGTGTTTGTGAGTAACGGCAGCATGGCCAACTTAGTGCTAATACAGGCCCTGCTAAACTTGGGCCGGCTTAAGCGTGGCGACAGGGTAGGCGTCTCGGCCCTTACATGGGCCACCAACGTCATGCCGCTTATGCAATTGGGTTTGGTGGCTGTACCTATAGACTGCGAACTGGACACGTTAAATGTCTCTCCGCGCACGCTCATGCCCCACCTGCCGCAGCTGCAGGGCTTGTTCATTACCAATGCGCTGGGTTTTTGCGACGACCTGCAGGCCATAAGCGAACTTTGCCGGCAACACGGCATAGTTTTTTTGGAAGACAATTGCGAGGCTTTGGGTTCCCGCGCGTTTAACAAGCTGCTCGGGAATTTTGGACAGGCTTCCACGTTTTCCTTTTTTGTGGGGCACCACCTTTCCACCATAGAAGGCGGCATGGTCTGCACCGACGACGAAGAGTTGTACTCCATGCTTGTCATGGTTAGGGCGCACGGTTGGGACAGGGACGTTAGTGATTCCTTAAAAAGCCAGTTGCGACTCAACAACGGCATTTCCGAGTTTTACAGCAAGTATACGTTTTATGAATTGGCTTACAATGCGCGGCCCACGGAAATTTCCGGATTTTTGGGCAACAGCCAAATGGCTTTTTGGGACGAAATAGTGGAAAAGCGCGCCAACCAATTTGCTTTTTTCCAAAAGCATATTGAAAAGAACAGCGACTTTATTCCGCTGAAGCTTTCCCATATGCAAACCATTTCTGCGTTTGCCATGCCGGTGGTCTGTAAAAATCGGGAAACAGCCGAACGTTACCGCAGGACGTTTGAGGAAGCAGGCGTGGAAATCCGTCCGGTTATTGCCGGGGACATGACCCAACAGCCGTTTTTTAAAAAGCATGCTGCGAGTTTGGACAGCTGCGCTTGGGCCGGGCAAATCCATGCGGCCGGGTTTTATTTCCCCAACCATCCCGAGCTTTTACCGGAAGATTTAGTTACCATTCAAAACTTACTAAACCCAACTATGCAACCTACTTCTAAAATTTATGTGGCTGGCCATAATGGCATGGTGGGCTCGGCAGTGGTGCGCAAACTGGTGGCTGCCGGCTTTACCAACTTGGTCTTGCGCAGCCGCAAGGAACTTGACCTGACTAACCAGCAAGCGGTAAAGGAATTTTTTGAAACGGAACGGCCGGAATATGTTATAGACTGCGCCGCCCGGGTCGGGGGCATAAAAGCCAACATGGAGCATTTGGCCGACTTTTTAAACGAGAACTTGCAAATCCAAAACAACCTTATTTGGTTTTCCCATGTCTACGGCGTTAAGAAATTTTTGTTTTTGGGCAGCAGCTGCATATACCCGCGCGAGTCGCCCCAGCCCATGAAGGAAGAATATTTCCTGACGGGCAAATTTGAGCCCACCAACGAAGGGTATGCCGTGGCAAAGTCAGCCGGCATAAAGTTTTGCGAAATGATTTACGAGCAATACGGCAAAACATTTATTTCATGCATGCCCACAAACCTTTACGGCGAGAATGACAATTTTGACCCCCAAAGTTCGCACGTTTTGCCGGGAATTATGGTCCGCATGCACCAGGCTAAAATGCAAAACGATCCCGAAGTGGTTATTTGGGGTACGGGCAATGCCCGCCGCGAGTTTATGTATGTGGATGACTTGGCTGATGCGGTGGTGTGGATAATGTTACACTATAATGAGAAGCAATTTGTAAACGTAGGTACCGGGGAAGACATTTCCATACGCGAAGTGGCAGAAGCCATGAAAGAAGTCGTGGGTTACCAAGGCAAGCTGGTTTTTGACGCCACCAAGCCCGATGGCATGCCCAGGAAACTCATGGACCCTTCCCGGCTGCACCAAGCCGGGTGGCGCCATCGCTACACATTGCGTGAGGGTTTGGCTAAAATGTACCATTATTACCTAACCCAAGTTAAAAAATAGATAAACATTTGACCATGAAAGATTTTCGTTTCAATTACATTATTACCATCCACAACAAGCAGGATTTAATAGAGCAGGTGCTCAAAGGTGTGTTTGCCGCCTGCCGGGAAAATAGCTATGTGTATCCCGTACTGGACGGCTGCACGGATGATACAGAAAATATTATTGATCGGCTTGCCAAAGAGTATCCGCATATTAGCCTGCAGAAAATATATGCGCCGGATGTCCATGAAATCCGCTCCATAAACATAGCGCTCAAAACGGTGCCTATGGAAGGGCGGGGGACAAATATAATATTACAGGACGACGTAGTGCTGAAGGATCCGGAATTGGAAGAAAAAATTACCAGGGTATACGACTATTACGGTTATGAAAACGTCGGGACATTGGTTTTTCGCCATGGCGTCAACATAGCCTTAAACCATGAGACGAAAAAAATAGAAGAACGGGAACTTATAGAAAGCGCTTTTAGCATAGGTATGTGTGCCGACCCACTCTTGCCGGGCATGGCGGTAAAACGCATGGTCGGCGTGCGGAGTCCGGAAGCCATATCGTTTTCCGTAGTTAAGGAAATAGGCGTTATGGACGAAGCGTTGGCACCCTACACGTATGACAACCACGACTTGTCGCTCCGGTGCCTCATAGCCGGAAGGGTTAATATAGTGTTTGCTTTGGCCTTTGAGTCGGAACTCAAATGGGGTGGCACACGGACGAACCCTCATCCGGAATATGGACGCGTCATAAACCGCAATGCCGGGTACTTATACGAAAAGCATAAGGAATTTTTGCAAAAATTCACCCAGACCAAATTATTCCAACAGTACACGTTTGCCTTACCCGAAAAAGTCCCGGGCTGCGGTTATAATATAAATTCCATACAACCGGTGGTGCGGAGGTATTTTAAGCTTCGCAAGCAATTGGTAGGGCTGCGCGTGTATGTAATTTCGCAGTACCTGAAATTGCCCATAAAAAAAATATTATATTGGTTCTTGAGGCAGCATAACCTTAACCCTTCCGTGAGAAAGGTTACCTACAAACTCCAGTTGTTGTTTAGCCAGCCAAAAACATTTTTTAAAATTGCCAAAGACATTGTCAGGCTGCGTTTGGTGAATGCGCTGGCAAAAGAAAATAAACGCTTCAGCACCGATGTGGAGGTGGCCTTGTTAAAACGGTATGCCCAGGGTGCGCGGCAAGGCATAGTGGAGATTGGGGTGTTGGACGGCGGCACTACCCGGGAAATGGCAACGGTGGCCACGGCCCCTATATACGGCATAGACCCTATAATTCCCGACAGCATGAACAAACAGCTGGTGGGCAGCGAAGAAAAAATTCGCACGAATATGGAATTTTATCCCAAGTTCCATTTTTACAAGGACTTCAGTTATAATGTCGTGAAAACGTGGCAGCATGCGTTTGATTTTATTTTTATAGACGGGGACCATGAATATGGCGCAGTCAGGCAGGATTTTGAAGATTGGGTTAGCCGGATAGCCCAAGGCGGGTATATAGCTTTCCATGACTCAGCGCCGGTTACTTCCATTCCCGGGGCGTTTGAAGGTTGGGAAGGGCCAATACGCTTGGTTAAAGAATTAAAACGTGACCCCCGGGTGGTGTTTGTAGAAACCCAAGATTCCATTAGCGTTTTTAGGAAAGTTTAAGACTTATGGGAAACATGGCGCATACAATTATAAATTGGCTCATGCCCCAAGCCGTAGCGGAAAAATTCAGCCAAGAAGGCCCGCGTCGGTATTTTTTCCATACCGGGTGGAATTTGGCTGGCCGTATGGCCAGCTTGGTTTTGGCATTTTTTGTCAGCGTGTATGTCACTCGGTATTTGGGGCCTTCTTCGTGGGGGTTGTTGAGTTATGTGGTAAGCTTTACCGGAATTTTTGCGTTTATTGCAACGTTGGGCGTAGATAATATTTTATACGTAGATTTGGTTAAAGAACCGGAAAAGCGCGACGCATATTTAGGTACGGCGTTTGGGCTTAAAGTTATTGGCGGCGTTTTGGCATTTATTTCGGTTTTTATTGCTTCGTTCGCGGCTGGCAACACGCCGTATACCAATTTTTTAATGGCTGTTGTTGCCGCATCCTTTTTCTTTCAGCCGCTAAATGTCATAAACATTTATTTTCAAGCCGGCGTGAACAGCAAACCCACGGTCTTGCTTTCGCTGTCTTTGAACCTTGTGCTTTCGGCCTTAAAAATAATATTCGTAAAACTCGGTTTAACCGTGGGTTACTTTTTGCTTATTTATTTTATAGAAGCGGTGCTGAACGCGGTTGGCTATGTGGTCATATATAGGCTAGCCGGGTTAAGCATATGGAAATGGCAGTGGGCAAAGTCTACCGCCAAAACCATGTTTGCGGCTTCGTGGCCGCTTATACTTTCTGCAGCCTTTACGTTCGTGTATTCCCGCATAGACCAAGTAATGATAAAGCAATATTTGGACCAAACCTCGGTAGGCCTGTACGATACGGGCGTGAGGCTGGCAGAGCTATGGTATGTGTTCCCGAGCATTATTATAGGCTCGGTCTTCCCGGCAATAATTAACGCAAAAAAAACCAACCAGGCTTTGTTTGAAAGCCGCATTACCCGACTGTATTTTTTTAGTACCATGCTGGCTTTGGCGTTTATAGTGCCCATATCGCTCCTCGCCCCTTTTATAATAAAGTTGTTGTATGGGGTGGCCTTTTTGCCAGCGGCCGGGGTTTTGAAAATTTACGTCTGGGCTGGCATATCGGTTACACTGGCTACCATAGTCAACCAGTATTTGACCAGTGAAAAATTGACCAAAATTTCCCTGTTCCTAAATTTGTTAGGCATGGTGTTGAATGTAACGCTGAACGTGGTGTTTATCCCGCGGTATGGCATATATGGGGCGGCTTGGGCAACTTTAATTTCGTATTCGTTTATACCGTTTGGCTTAATATTTTTTAAAGCTGGCCGCGGCCAGTTCCGTTATATGGGCCGGGCGCTCATAGGAAACATGTAAGACATGAAAACGCGAGCCATTATAACTTCTGCTTCAAATAAGTTTTTCCCTTCGCTGCTCAACTTGTTGGGTTCAATTAAGCATGCTTATCCCAACCATCCGCCTATTTACGTTTATAATTTGGGGTTGCTGCCGAATTTTAAGCGGGAAATAAGTTCCATAGAAGGGGTGCGACTCATAGACGTGCCGGCTTTTGTGCCCTTTTGGCGCAGTTGTTACACTTGGAAGCCGTACATATTTAAACACCCCATGGCGGACTTGAATTTTTATTTGGATGCCGGCTGCCAGGTGTTAAAACCCCTCGACGGCATATTTGATGCCATTGACCGGGACGGTATGTTCCTTATTTACCAAGGCGGGACGTTGGGCGATATAACGCCTGCCAGTTATATAAAAATGTTTGGCATACAGCCGGACCTGTTTGGGCTCCAAAATTTACATGCGGGAATTTTTGGTTTTGCCAAAGGCGGGAAAGCCCAACCGGCCATAGATTGGATTTACCAAGCGGCACGCGCCGGTTTGGCGCTGGGTTTTTCCCCAGCAGAAGCTTGGCGCAACAAAGGGGTAAATAAAAACCCGTTCTGGCGTGACTGTACATTGTTCCGGCATGACATGACATTGTTGAATATTGCTTTCCGTACGTTATACGGCGTAGGTTTGTCAGTGCATAGCGAGGAACAATTTGCAGGCGGACGCGACGCCCATCCCGAGCAGGTCATATGGCAAATGCGGCTTGGGTATTCCTGGTTGCCTTTTCTCCATCTCCGCGCACTCCATAAGGGGTTTTCTTCCGTTACGCTGTTTAACCGGCTCATTGTCCATACCATGATTTTGGGTAAAAACCTGAATTTATATGTCAAAAAACGGTTAGGTTTGGCCAAATAACCGCTTTGACCGGACAAGGGAGATTGGGTATAATTAAGAGTCTTATTAAAGATATTGTATGAAAGTAGTTATTCTTTGCGGCGGTGAGGGCACCCGCATGAAGGAAGAAACCGAATTTAAGCCAAAGCCCCTGGTGGAAGTGGGTGGCAAGCCTATACTCTGGCATATCATGAAAATATATGCCCATTATGGGTTTAATGAATTTATTTTGACGCTCGGGTACAAGGGCAATATGATAAAAGAGTACTTTTTAAATGCCCGGACTTTTACCCATGACTTTACGTTAAGTACCAAAGACGACCATGTCCAGATACATAATAACGGTACCGAAGATTTTAAAATTACTTTTGTAGACACCGGGCTTAAAAGCCTAACCGGCGAACGGGTACGACAGATAAAGCCGTATGTGGGCGACGAAGATTTTATGCTCACCTATGGCGACGGCGTGGCTGACATAAACATTTTGGACTTGCTCCGTTTCCACAAGGAGAAGGGGAAAATAGCGACCATTACCGGCGCCCGGCCGCTGACCAAGTTTGGCATAGTGGAACACGACGAACTTTCGGGACTGGTAAAAGGCTTTAGGCAAAATTTGGTGGGTGAATCCCAGAATGCAGACCAGCATTATAACTTTGTCATAAACGGCGGCTTTATGGTTTTTAAGAACGAAATTTTTAACCATATTAAGCCAGGCAGCATGATAGAAGAGACGTTTTTACCTTTAACGGAACAAGGGCAGATTGCACTGTATAAGCATACGGGGAAATGGAAAGCTATGGATACCTATAAGGAAGTTGAGGAAATGAACCAGCATTGGCAAACCGACCCGTTTTGGAAAGTATGGGACCAGCCCAGTATACCCAAGGCGCCCGAAGTGAGCCTGCCTTCTTTGTCACAGCATACCGAGGTTACCGGCACGGCAGTGCCGAACAATTTGCGCGGCAAGAATGTGTTGGTAACAGGCGGGACAGGGCTCGTGGGTTCGCATTTGGTGGAAAAATTGGTGACCCTTGGGGCAAACGTGTTTTGTACCATACGTTCCAAAAATCCCAAGTCGTATTTTTACCAGCAAGGGCTCGACGCCAAAGTGGTGAACATCCACTGTGACGTAAATGACGCCAAGCGGGTTTTTGATGTGGTATCGAGGTATGAAATACAATACATTTTCCATTTGGCCGCGCAGCCCATAGTTGCTACCGCTTTTGTAAACCCCCAAGAGACATACGAAACGAACATTATGGGTACGGTAAATATTTTAGAGGCCGCCCGTAAAAGCCCGTATATCCGCGGGGTAGTTGTGGCTTCCAGTGACAAAGCTTATGGCAAAGACTGTGTGGATGCCAAAGAAGACCAAAAGCTTGACGGCGACCATCCGTATGACGTTTCCAAATCGTGCGCCGATTTAATTGCCACTGCTTATTACAACACGTACCGCCTGCCGGTTGCGGTTTCGCGCTTCGGCAACATTTATGGCCCGGGGGACTTGAATTTAAACCGCATTGTCCCCGGCATTATGAAAAGCCAAATGCTTAACGACAAGCTGGAAATTCGCAGCGACGGCACGTTTGTCCGCGACTATGTGTATGTGAAAGATGTGGTAGACGGGTATATTTTGCTGGCCGAAAACATAGAGCGGGTAAAAGGGGAAGCGTTTAACTTCAGTACCGGGTACAATTTTTCGGTGCTGGATTTAATAAGTAAAATCTCTTTGGTTACCGGCCGTAATTGCCCGTATTCCGTAGTCAATAACCAGGTAAACGAAATTCCTTTCCAAAGCCTCAATTACGAAAAAGCCGTAAACGTGTTGGGCTGGAAATCGCGCTACTCGTTTGAAGAGGGTATTCGAGAAACTTTTGAGTGGTATAAAGAATTTTTTAAACAGGCCGTGTAATCCAAAAAAAATTGGTGAAAACGACCTAAAAATAAAAGCATATGCGTTACCGCCTCACCCAAGCTGCCAACCGCCTCATGGGCCAACCCATGTTTAAAGTTCTTTCACGGGTGAAAGAATTGGAACGGCAAGGCAAAAACATTGTCCATTTCCAAATTGGGGACCCGGATTTTAATACCCCGGCACATATTGTGGAGGCTGCGGTGGCGTCGTTAAAGTCCGGCCGGACGCATTATGAAAGTGCGCGCGGCAATTTTGAGTTCCGTGAAGCGGTAAGGCAGGCGACGCTGCATTCGCGCGGCTTTTTGCCCGACCTTGACCAGGTACTTATTGCCCCCGGGGCTAATATCCTCATTTATTATGCCATTGCGTGCCTGGTGGAGCCGGGCGACGAAGTTATAGTGCCCGACCCGGGCTTTGCCACGTATTATGCCGCCATAGCATATTGTGGCGTAAAAGCGGTACCGGTGCCGCTTTTGGAAAAAAATGGTTTCCGCATGAACCCCAAGGACGTGGCAGACCGCATAACCGAGAAAACCCGGCTCATAATAATGAACAGCCCGCAGAACCCAACAGGGTCCGTTATGACGCCGGAGGAAATAGACGCTATGGCCGAACTGGCGGAAAAACATGACATATATTTGTATAGCGACGAAATTTATTCGCGCATGATGTTTGACCAAAAAGCGCATTTCCATACGCCGGCAAAACGTGATGCATGCAAGGAGCGGACTATTGTGGCCAATGGTTTTTCCAAAGCGTTCGCCATGACCGGTTGGCGCCTGGGAGTCTGCATTGCCCCCAAAGACGTTATAGAAAAAATGTCTTTGCTGCTCGAAACCCTTTCTTCGTGCGTACCGCCGTTTATCCAAGACGCGGGTCGGGTGGCCATGACCGGGGACCAAGAGCCGGTTAAGCACATGATGGAGGAGTACAAAGCCAGGCGGGATTTGTTGGTAGATGGTTTGAACAAACTTCCCGGGGTGAGCTGCCTAACCCCAGGCGGGGCATTTTATGTGTTTCCGAACATTACCCAAACTGGCATGACTTCCGACGAGTTTGCAGAATTTGCCTTGGAAAAGGCCAATGTCGCCCTGCTGCCGGGCAATTGTTTTGGCCCCAGCGGTGAAGGATATGTGCGTTTGTGCTATGCTACATCACGGGAGCGCATAACCGAAGGATTAAAAAGGTTAGACACTGCGCTCCGTGCCAGAACGTAACGTTTATATGCGAGTAGCCGACTATATTACAAAATTCATACATGAGAAGCTGGGAGTAAAGGATATTTTTATGCTCACGGGCGGGGGAGCCATGTTTTTGAACGATGCGGCGGCCCAGTATAAAAAAATCCGTGGGATTTTTAACCACCATGAACAAGCCGGTGCCATGGCGGCTTTTGCCTATGCCAAATACACCGGCGGTTGGGGTGCGACGTATGTGACCACAGGTTGCGGGGCAACCAATGCGGTAACAGGGCTTTTGGATGCGTGGCAAGACAACATTCCGGTCATGTTTGTTTCAGGCCAGGTGAAAATGGCAGACACTATGTCAGCCATGGGTGTGCCCATGCGGCAGTATGGCGTGCAGGAAGCCGATGTCATTCCCGTGGTGCAGTCGCTGTGCAAGTATGCGGTTATGGTCACCGAACCTGAAAAAATAAAATACCATTTGGAAAAAGCGGTGTATTTGGGAACCCATGGCAGGCCGGGCCCGGTATGGCTCGACATTCCGCTCAATGTGCAAGGCGCGCTTATTGAAGAAGAAAAGTTGGTGGGATTTTCTCCCGAAGAATTGCAGGTAAATTACAAGACGGAAAGTTCGGAGGCAGAGCTTTTGCATTTGGCTGAAATGCTTAAAGCTGTCAAGCGGCCGATTATTATTGCCGGCCATGGCGTGAGGCTTGCCCATGCCATAGAAGCGTTTAAAACATTTATAGAAACATACAATATTCCCTTTGTGGGCACCTACCTGGCAACCGACTATGTGCCGGGTGACCACAAACTGTTTATTGGCCGCACAGGGCTTAAGGGCGACAGGGCCGGTAATTTTGCCATGCAGAATGCGGATTTTATTTTAAGCATCGGTTGCCGTTTGGGAGTGACGGTCATAGGCTATGCGCCTAAACAGTTTGCCCGGGCCGCTAAAATTGCCGTAGTAGACATAGACCCCGAAGAGCATAAAAAACCCACCATAAAAATTGACCAATTCATAAACGCGGATGCCAAATGGTTTTTGGAACATTTTAAGCCCGAAGGCTTGGATACTTTTGGCGAGTGGCGGGAAAAATGTTTGCATTGGAAGCAAACGTATCCCGTGTGCCTGCCAGAGTACCGCACCAGCACGGAAGGCATAAACCTTTACCATTTTGTAGACGAGTTGTGTAAGCAGTTGCCGGAAAACGGGGTCATGGTGGGTGATGCCGGATCGGCCATTTATGTTTCGGCCCAGGCTTTTAAGGCTAAAACCAACCAGCGGGTTATTTTGTCCGGCGCCCAGGCGGAAATGGGTTTTACGTTGCCGGCGTGCATTGGCATAAGCGCGGCCAAAGGCAACGGTGAAGTGGCGGGAATTACGGGTGACGGTTCGCTCCAGTTAAATATCCAGGAACTGCAAGTGTTAAAAGAATTCCAATTTCCCGTAAAACTGTTTGTCTGGAATAACGACGGTTACCTTTCCATACGCGCTACCCAAAGTAGGATTTTTGAAGGCAGGCTCTACGGTACGGACAAGACCAACGGCGTTTCGTTGCCCGACACGCGAAAAATTGCCGAAGCTTATGGTTTGCCGTATGTAAAAATAGAAGGCAGCGAAAATTTGGGCGAAAAGATTGGGCAGGTGCTGGCCATGCACGGGCCGGTGGTGTGTGAAGTCATGTGCATCCGTGACCAGGAAATTGTGCCGACCACATCGTCCAAAAAGTTGCCCGATGGCCGCATGGTCAGCAAGCCGTTGGAAGACTTGTACCCGTTTTTGGACAGGGAGACTTTTCGGAAAGAAATGGTAATAGAGCCGTTATCTGAAGACTAATATGAACCTTTTACTTACCGGCGGATCCGGGTTTGTGGGCAGGAACTTGCTGGAAAAATTGTCCGACTCATACCATATACAATCTCCCAAACATTCCGAGTTAGATATTACTAATGCTACGGCTGTCCAGGAATATTTAGCCAAAAATAATTTTGACATAGTCATCCACGCTGCAAACGTGGGCGGGGCCAGGAACCAAACGCATTTAACCAGCGTACTCGAAACGAACAAGCGCATGTTTTTGAATTTGGCGGAAAACCATAACTTGTTTGGCCGCATGATTTTTTTGGGCTCGGGTGCGGAATATGGCAAGCAGGAACCTATAGTTATGGCTAAAGAATCTGATTTTGGTTCGCGTTTTCCGGCAGACGAGTATGGCCAAGCCAAGTATTTTGCTTCGGAATACATTCAGGAGCACGGGCACATGGTGAACTTGCGCTGCTTTGGCATTTTTGGCAAATACGAGGACTATGCCACGCGGTTTATTTCCAACGCCATTTGCCGGGCGTTGGTGGGTTTGCCTATTGTGGTGAGGCAGAACGTAAAATTTGATTTTTTGTATGTGGAAGACTTAGTAAAAATAATACAGGCGTTTATAGAGCACGAGCCGGGCCAGAAGTTTTACAATACGGGAAGGGGAGAGGCGGTAGAACTTGTGCACTTGGCCGCACTGGTCAAGGAAAAGACAGGGACGCAAAAAGAAGTTGTAGTAAAGGCCGAAGGATTGGGCAGAGAATACACCTGCGACAACAGTTTGCTCCTTAAAGAACTGGGCACTTTTTCATTTACCCCATACGAAAAAGCCATAGAAGAAATGACTAGTTATTATAAAGCAAATTTGCATCACATAGATAAAAAGTCATTAGGTTTCGACGAATAAATTATATAAGTTAGATTTTTTACAAGGCCTTACCAAGGCCTTGTTTTTTATTGAGATAAATAAAGTTAAATTCATATAATTTTTTCACATATGTGAAAAAATTATATGAAAATTTAGTTTTTGAGAGAATACATAATGTTGGACAAAGGGTCTTGCCTTATTGTGCCTTTATTGGTATAATGGTTTGATTTTTAAGGAGGCCTTGTGGTAAAAATGCTTTTTATTGACTTGGGCAATGTTGTGGTCACGTTCAACGACCGCGCTGCGTGGCTTGAGAAGATCGTTAAGTCTTTTGGCGGCAAGACAGAAGCTCTTAGCCGGATGTTTGAACCCGTGGCAGATGGCAAGCCGGCCGAAACCCGTTACAGGAAGATTGACCTGGGGGAGATTGACCTTAATGATCTGTACCGAATAGTGACGGATGAGGCCGGGGTGGACCGAGCAAAGTTGCCGTTTGAGGCGTTTGCGTCACTGTACGTAAGTCATATTCGGTTAATTCCGGAAGTGGCAGAAGTGCTGCGTGGCGTAACGGCACCGATTGTTGTGGTCAGTAACGGGGACTTTTGTTCCGTTCACGCCCTAAACCTGTTGCTGGCGGAGGGAGGGGTAAAAGTGCATCGCTACTTTATTTCCTGCCAACATGGGGCGACAAAGCCGAAAATTTTCTCCCAAGTCATTCGCAAGTGGTTACAAGAACAAAACGTCGATGTGCGAAATAGCCTATACGTCGACGATCTACCGGGCCACTGCGACGAATGTACGAATATTTGTCGCATACCTCATTTTTGCTTCGACGCGAGGAAGCAGAAGGTGAGCGAGCTGCATTGGGAGATTTACTTGCGGCAGCTCATTCCATATACGCCATCACTTCGTTAGCATTACCTTTCCAGCGGGACACATGTCCCGCTTTTTTATTTTCTCTACATAAAATTTTTAGCATTTTTTCACATATGTGAAAAAATGCTAAAAAAGTTGAAAGGAAAGGAGGAGAAAAAGAGTTAGATAAGCCCTTGTCAGGGGTGGGGATTTGTTGTATAATATTTGGCTAACTTAGGTTAGTTACAAAACCGCCTGGAAAGCAGTATTTCCGCCTTGCGGCCAGGTAGGAGTTTTGTAGGCACGTTAGAAATACCCCGGAGGTGGGGAGGAATGCGAGAATTTTCGAAAGTGGTTTTATCCGCCATTGGAATGTTTTTGCACAAAATGGCGGTGTCGGTCACAAAGCAAGCCTCGCGGTTAATTCGCGAGATTGCGGCAGTAGTCTTAAAAGTCATTTCTGCGGAGAAACCGTACGGGACAGCGCTTTTTGACCAGCTATCGCGGTTGGTTCCACAGAGGTTCTGCGAGTGCGTATTGCTGCGCACCAATGCCGAAGGCAAGATGGAAGTTTTCCTTGTCCGGCGGCTGGACAACGATACGGCGTATCCGGGCATGTACCATTGTCCCGGGAGCGCCATCCGGCGAGGCGAGCAGTTCGAAGATGTGGCCGAAAGGGTGGCAAAGCGAGAATTCAAAGCGGAAATCGACAGCATTGTCGTGCTCCGTCAAGCTGAATTCTACTTCATGGAGTCGAGAGGTTGGGGATGCAGTACTCCCGTGGTGGTGTTTACCAAAACACCGCCCCAGGAAGGACACTGGTTCCCGATAGGCAGTCTACCCGAAAAGACCATAGATTTCCATCGGGAAAGAATAATTGCCGCCGGTGTAGCATACATGCAGAACCGTGCTTTGTATGAGGCCGGCCTGTTCCTCCAGCGGGTAGCACTAGGTGAGGAGCCTCGGGACGAATTCGGCTATGCAGTGAATGCGGACGCAGCGCGAGCGGCGATTGCGGCGGCGTTAAGCCTTAAGGATCCCATGTCGCCCATGGGGACAGTAATGTATGACGCCTTTACACCGCACGGCACAAATGTTGCGGTGGAGGGCGTTTGCCTGCGGTGGAACGGGGACGTGTTAGAAGTTCGTCTACCACCGCGGCCAGCGAACGACAAGTTCTACGCCGGCCAGGTGGCAGGCTTGGGCCAGGGTGTGCGGCGATCTGACGCAGGCCTAGGATCCGCCCTGGAGCGGTTGACTAACCGCGAATTCAAATGCCCCACCCACTATGAGTTTGTGGGAGACGTTTATATTACAGACGATCCGAGGGGATGGTACGAGTGTAAGATTTATATTGCAACCCCGAATGTCATGCCTGATGACCACTGGTATCCGGTAGACGACATGTCGTCTCATACGGTACGATCCCATCGCGAACAGATTGTACCGAAGGCGGCGGAATTTTTCCGCAAGTTGCCGCGGAAGTAAAAACGGAAGGGGGTAGAGGAATAGCGTAAGGGAAACGCGTCGGTTATTACCGGCCCGTTTCCCTATTTTTTTATGGGTATTCATATAATTTTTTCACATATGTGAAAAAATTATATGGATTTTCTATAAAAGATGGGTCTTGAATAATATAGGGATTCAGGTATAATAACCTGTTCAAGGGGGAACTATGAACAAGGAAAATGAGCGGTTTAAATACCGCGTGTCTGAAGTTTTTAGGGCACCTGGCGATGTGCAGTTGGTTATCCCGGGCACGGACCCGGAAGCGTCGCGCCAGGAGTACGACCAACCCGAACTTCTTTACGTATTGCGTGATGGGCTCGGTACCGTTGTCCTAGCTCATATACGCGACCAGGAATACCACAAAAAACGCTCCGAAATTACGGACGAGGTTTTAAAGGAAAACGGGTATGAAAATGCCCAAGAATTGGGGAAAGCATTCTTGCGCAAAGAAATTGGAGTGAACCAATTTCTGGCTTTGCGCCGACAAATTCAGCAGAGACTCAAGGAAAGAGGGTTTTAACATGTGGGTTGTAAAGCAGTTCCGATTGCGCGAAAGCGCGGCTCATACACGGGAAAACATTCTCCCGCGCGGGTTATATGTCTTAGCCACTAGTTTTTTGCTAGGCACGGGAGTGGCGGTGACTTTAGCCCTAACAGGCGTTAGCCAGTCGCTTAATTCTACCCTGTGGGTGCCCTTGGCAGGCTTGGTAGTCTCCGCGGCTTGCCTTTGGGCAGTTTGGGAAAGTGAGGACTTGCCTGTGGCTTTGTGCGCTTATTACCTAGGCGCGGCAGCGATAGGCTTGCCCATAGGCACGCTAATGCAGCGGTTCGGCTTTTCCGTTAGTCCAGAGTTTGCTGTGGTACCAATATTAGTGGCTGTAACGTTCGGTGTAAACATAGCCCTAGACCCTAAACCGTTTTCCAGGTTTGAAAAGTTAGTCGCAGCGGCTGTGACGCTGATTGTGCTGACTGGCTTTGCAGATGTTTACTTGCCCTGGTTAGGCGTTTCGCCGGCAAGTTTTACGTACTGGGGATGGCTGGGGGTGTGGCTTTTTTCGGCCATAGTCATAACTGTCCTGTGGTGGGCGCTCAACAGACCAAAGTGTTGGCAAAATACTTTGGAGTGTGCAGTCTTCGTTTACGTGGCGTTCCTCTATGCCCTATTTCGGGGTTTTGAGTTTTTTGACCCCGGCGACACCAAAACTAAGGACGCGTGATCCTACCGCCGACTCTTACCGATGTACGCCGCGAAAGTCTTTTATGGCTTTACGCGGCTTTTTTTGTGCTTTTTGGGGATTTTTGCTAAAATAAGGCAGTATTTTGTTTTGAAAAACAGTGCCGAAGTTGGCTTAATAAAAGGTAAAATTTTAAATTATGAAACAAACTTCAAGTTTGCGGGTGCCGTATGGCTTTTCCGTGCACGGGCAGGAAGAAATAGACGCAGTAGTTAAGGTGCTTAAAGGCAACACCGCGTTGGGGCCTAACGTAAAGGAATTTGAGCAAAAAATTGCCGACCTTTTTGGCAAGAAATTTGGGGTCATGGTCAACTCCGGCTCCAGCGCCAACTTGCTTGCCTTTGAACTTTTAAATTTGCCCAAAGGCAGCGAAGTCATAACCCCGGTACTGACCTTTGCCACCACTGTGGCGCCCATAGTCCAGAAAGGCTTGGTGCCCGTGTTTGTGGACGTGCAAATCCACGGCCGTACGTTCCAGGTAGACGTGGACGAAATAGAAAAGGCCATAACCAAAAAAACCAAAGCGCTCATGGTCCCTTCGCTCATGGGCAATATTCCCGACTACAAGCGCCTGAACGCTCTGGCCAAAAAG
>CAYOXN010000002.1:10797-31636 GCA_964407965.1 uncultured Candidatus Saccharibacteria bacterium | reverse complement strand
CGTTTATGCCGCCGTCCACTTCTATTATAGCATTGGGCAATAACTTCCTCAAAGCAGCAACCCGTTCCGCAGTTTGCGGCAACAATGTCGTGCCCTGGAAGCCCGGATGTATGGCCATGAGCTGGAAGTGTTTTATCATATCGGCATATTCGGCCAAAACTTCAACGGGGGTTTCGGGGTTTATGGCCACTGCCGGCTGCATGCCCGACTCCCGAATTTTCAGCAATGCTTTTTTTACGTCGCCGGGTTGTGGGTAGGCTTCATGGTGGACAATAATGGTATTAAAACCGCAAATTTGGTAATCTAAAAATTCCATAGGTGACTCGCACATTAAATGCGCTTCCCACATAAAGGCCGGGTTTAGCATATCCAATTCGTTTATATTCACCATGGAATTGCCGACAAATTTCCCGTCCCCAAAGTCTACCTGAATGCGTTCTACGCCAGGTACTTTTGTTATTACGGAAACTTTGGCAGCAAAAGCCTCGACCGAGTTTTCCAATATGGCAGGGACAATGGTAGGCATTATAAAAAATTAAAAATCAAAAAGCAAATATCAAAATTCTAACAACGGGTTAACGTTTTTCCAACTTAGCTATTTTTCTTATTCTGCGTAAATGCCGCGCCTGGGTCCCAAGCGGCGTGTTTAGCCATGTTTTGACTATTTTATTGGCCAGGTTCGGGACAATATAATCGCTGGGCAGGCTTAGTATGTTTGCCAAGTCGTCAGTACGGCTGGCTTTGGCTTCTTTTTCATTCCAAACCAAAGCTGCGCGGACATTTTTAAACTTGTTTGCCACAATATTTACCCCTTGTCCGCTGCGGCACAGCAATATGCCAACGTGTTGTTTTGGGTTTTTCGAAACCTTTTCCCCCACCTTTGCCGCAAAGTCGGGATAATCATCGTTTGCCTTATACGCTAACGGACCCAAGTCCTCAAACTCAAAACCGCTTTTCTTTAAAAATGCTGCAACATGGGACTTGAGCTTAAACCCCCCGTGGTCTGATGCTATAAAAATCATAAGATCCTAATCCTAATGCTACAAATTCTACTAATCTACTACGAATAATTACACTCCCCCGGCGGAACTCCGTAAGAAGGACTTCTGCCGGATTTGTAGATATTGGCAGATTAGTCGTCATTGGTAGATTAGGAATTATTTATTATTTTATTAAAATGCGCTGGGATTAAACTTTCCCCGCCTACCAATAAGCCGTCTATATGTTCCTGGTTTAAAAAGCTTTCGGCATTTACATAATTTACACTGCCGCCATACAACACGGTCCGGACTTTATATTTGGATTTTATGAATATGGCAACTTTTTCCGCGTGTTCGGGTTCGGCATTTTTTCCGGTACCAATGGCCCACACGGGCTCGTACGCGACCACAACTTTTTTTTCATCCACCCCGTCCAAATCCATATTTAATTGCTGGCGAATAACGTCGGTAACTTTTAAGTCGTCTTCATCGGGCTGGGTACCGTAACCCACACAAAGTATGGGGACAATATTCACGCCCAAAAGCGCGCGGATTTTGGCATTAATTTGCTCTTCGCTGTCACACACCGCCCGCTTTTCGCTATGGCCGACAATGCAGTATTTTACCCCCAGTTTTTTAAGTTGCAAGGGTGAAACCTGCCCGGTAAATGCGCCCTTGTCCTGCCAAAAACAATCCTGGGCACCCAATAGCGGAAATTCTACCGACGAAAGCAACACATGGGGCGGACATATAACCACAGTATTACGTGTACGCTTTTCAATTTTACCCACAAGCTTTTTAGCATCCGCTACGGTAATAGGGTTAAGCTTCCAATTAGCGACAATCAATTTTTTTGGCATAAACGTTAATCAAATTTCTCGAAGACCCGCCGAAGCTTTAGCGAAGGAGGGCAATTAGCGATTATTAGTTTTTTCATATGTATCCGATCCGGATATACGGATTTATCCGGATTTTCAGATAATTACAGATCTTTTCTAAGTGAGTTTAAAATTCTTTTGGGTTTTATATATTGGTCCCGAAAATTATAAATTATCCCTAATTCACTCTGCAAGGAGTGCAAGTATCTTTGGGTTTGGTAGTAATCTTCTTTTACAACAAACGGCTTTGCTTTTAAGTCTACGCAAATACTATTAAACACAAAAAAATCTAAACGGTTGCCTGTCTCACCTACTGTTAACTCCCTTTTATAGGGGACAGTTAATTCAATAAGGTATTTTTCATAAAGGTCTGCGTACTGTCTTTCCCGGGCAAACCTACCCAATTCCTTTTGTACTCTAAAAGCTATACCATTTAAAATATATGTTTCTTTTGCGTACAAAAGCTTTTCCTTTTTTTGTACTTGGTCCATATATCTGTAGTTATCCGTAGATCCGGATGTTATTTGTATATCCGGATTGCACTATTCCCCTTTTAAAAATTTAGCCGTTACTTCCGGAGGTATGGGGTTTATGGGTATGCCGGTGGCGTATTCAAAACCTGCCCATATGGTAATGCGGGGAAAAATGGTAAGGTGCCAATGGAAAGCCTGCTCTTCGTTGCCGTCATTTTTATACCCCCTGTCTATGGGCATGGTATGGATATAAAAATTAAGCGGCGGGTCGGACAACTTGGTGTAGAGCTGGCCAAGCGTAACCTTTAATACGAAAGACAAATGCTTAAGTTCTTCTTTGGACATTTCCTCAAACCTGGCCCCGTGCCTCTTGGGCAATATCCAGGTTTCAAACGGGCTGCGGGAAGCATAGGCGGAAATAACTACAAAATGTTCGCTTTCGTAAACCAGCCTGTCTTTGACTAACAATTCTTCTTCTATAATATCACAATACACGCACGAGCGGTGGCTTTGGAAGTAATGGTGGCAGCCCATTATTTCCCCGTGCAGGTGCGGCGGGACTATGGGCGTGGCCAGCAATTGGTAGTGGGGGTGGATAATGGAAGCGCCGGCATCGCGCCCGTGGTTGTGAAATATTTGGACATACGCCAGTTCCTTATGGGCAGAAAGCCCTTTTATACGCTCGATGAACAGCTTCAGCGTCATTTCCACCAACGCAATAGACTGCAAAGCCACCGGTTCATTATGCTGGCGGGTAACAATAACTTCATGGTCGCCGTCGCCCGAATGGGCGGTATAAAACCTTTTATTCCTATATACGGCGGTATGCTCTAAGGCTGCAAACTTATTTGGGATAACCCGTATTTGCCAATCCTTGCTGTTATTGGGTACGCGAAGCAACTCGGGATTGGTATGTTCATTGCCCGGGCAAAATACGCATGAATGGTCCACCTCAGGTACGCCATGCATGACCGAATAGGTTTTATATTGGTCCGGCCGTTTGTTACGGCTCGGCGCTATAAGCACCCACTGTTTTGTTATTGGATTTTGCCGAAACTCAGACATAACTTAGGTTTTAGGTTATATTCGCGGATACACGGATAACACAGATGCACTGAAAACTCAGAAGTTAGTAATTAGGTATTTAGTCATTGGGATTTGATTAGGAATTAGAAATTAGAAATTGGTGTTATTTGTTAAGGATCAAGGATTGCAGCCCTTCTTGATTCTTAATTCATGATTCTTGATTCTTGCAGTTGTTATTTTGTTAAAATGATAAGATGATAAAATGTTAAAATGATTTTCTGCAGGCCTACCTACTACCCACTAACCGCTACCCACTAATTAATGCTTCCTGCTATCTAAATAATTCTGCAAAATTATTTGTGCAGCCAGACTGTCTATTTTTTTATTGCCGCCGGGCATTTGCTGCGCCATAGCCGACGAAAACCGTTCATCAAACAGCTCTACGGGTAGCCCGGTGCTCTTGCTTAACCGTTGGGCAAATTCCCGAACTTCTTTTGTTTTTTCAGTATCATTTCCCTGGACGCCTAAGGGTAAACCTACCACCACCCCTTCTACTTCCAAACTGGAAATTAGCTCGGGCAATTTTTCCCAGAATTGTTTGGGATGCAAAATATCAACTTCCCGGGCTAAGGTTTTGGTTTCGTCGCTCACTGCCAAGCCAATTCTCCGCTCCCCGTAATCTATTCCCAATATACGCATATGCAATCGTTTATACCCAACAATGGGTAATATTATGGCTCGCTAAAAATGAAATTCCTGTTTACTGCTTATACATATTATACCACAAAACCCGGTTTTACTTACATTAAAAAAGACCGAGGAGCATCGGTCTTTTGAATCACTTTAGTTAATACCGGTAGTCGGTTCAAGCTGGCAACCGCGTGGGTACTTGGCGCATTCTTGGAGCAAAATGTCGTTAGGGTCCGGAGCCGGGGCAGGAGGATTATACACCGTGTCGGAAACCGGTAACACCAACTGCAGTTGGGCCGCGGCCAAACATGTAGATTGTTCTTTAAGCACACCCAGAGAACTGGTGTTGGAAATTGCGCCATTAAAGACGAACTTGTTTACGAGCGTTTGGGTAAGCTGCGAAACCATGCCGCTAATGAAGTTCTTGGAGGTTTGGTTGCCCAAGCCCAGTAGCGCTTCCAAACTCGCCTTCTGGGCACTTACTATGTTACTCACCGAAACGGCAATGGAATTTTTTAAAGTGTCCCGGGGAGTCTTAAGCCCGTTACTGGTCAGTTCACGCTCTGCGGCCTTTTCGGCTTCGCTTTGGGCTTGCTGGGCCAAATCCTGGTAATACGATTCCCAACCCGTAGGGGAAGCCAAATACGAACCCACCCTGGACATTTTTACATAATAGTCAGGGTCGTTAGGGTCTATGCTTGTTGGGTCAAAACCCAAATACTCTTGGGCCTTAGCCTTAAATATTGGCTGCAAATTTACCGGCTGCTGGCCGCACGTCAACTGGGGAATGAACTTTTTTATTATTTGCCTATCCAAGTTGTCTGCCACATATTTTTGCAAATAGTCGTCGGTATATTGTCCGGCAATTAATGCGTCGGAATAATACAAAAAGTTGGCAATTTTATAATTACTTTCTATTTTGGAAATTACTTTCTCCAAAAATTGGGCGGAAAATTGGGTAAAGGAATTAATCAAGCCTTCTTCCACCGCTTCTTTTACTATGCGGGGTATGTCGCCCACCGTAATGGTAATATCGCCTAATCCAAACAAGGCGTTCGCGGTTTTTACAAAAGGATGAGAAGTATTGTCACTTTTTGCCACATAATACGGGACAATATAAGCGTCGGCCAAATTATACTGGTTGTTTAACCTGTTTAGTTCCGCAGTGTATTGTTTAACTTGCTCATTGACTACCACGTATGCCTTATAAACATTTTGCCAAGGCTCGATTTCCCTACCCTCGGCATAAGCCCTGGACGACTCCAGCAACCTGCCGTAAGCCTCATACATGGCCATAAGCCTTTTTTGCAGCTCCAGCGCTTGGGGCGGCGTTTTTAACGCGGCGAGTTCTTTGGAAAAACTTTCATAGTGCTGTTCGGCCGTTAGGGCAGAATCCGTATTGCCGGTAAATAATCCGCCATTTCCCGTTTTTACCTGGGTGCCAAATTGCAAAGCCAAACCCGCACTTCGCGCCAAGTAATCCACTACCCCGGTTTTGCCCGTATCTTTCTCCAAAACTACGGCGGTCGTTTCTACCGTGGGTTGGCTTATGGCTTGGGTGGTTCCCAATTCTGACTCTACCTGCTTTTGTATGTCTTCCGGGGTAATAATTTTTTCAAACGCTTCTTTGCTGGCTTGCGCATTTACTTGTATGGCAGCCAAATATTTTAAATATGCCTCAGCGTCAAACTGGGTGTGCGTAACGGGCTTGGGCTGTTCTACATATTTAAAACCTCCCCTATTCCATAGGGAAATAACCGTGAGCACTAATACCAAAATGACTACGGTAAAAAAATATTGTTTTTGTTCTTTGGTTTCAAGCATGGCCTTCTTGTTCCTCCCTAGTATACCATATTTTTGATTTTTATGCCTTAGAGGTTACTCTATGACTTCGCCGCCGAATATTTTAAGCGCCTCACCCAATGACTCAGGGGTCGGCCTGGAGTCTACCGCTTCTTCCTTAACTACCCGGGCAGCTATGGCCAGGTGTTTACCCGAAACTTTTTGTAATATTTCAGTTACGAGTTGCAAATTTTTTGGGTTTTCCAGGTTTTGCTTATGGAAAACATATTTAACGCTCAAAATAACCCGCCCATTTTCCACGCTTTGCAGCGGGGAATTTTTTATTAAATTCGCCAAAGGCCCATTTACCGTGCGCACCTGTTCTATGACCGAAGGCCACAATAAACGCAACTCCGGCAAAGACATTTCATCGAGCGCAGCGGTCGGAACCGTCTCGCTAACCGGTTTTTGGGGCTCTTGGCGGACCGAAGGTGCCAGCGGCGGGCTTTCTTGCGTTTTTACTTTGGCAACCTGGGCATGTACGGTACCCGTAAGAGGTGCTACCGGACCCGAGCCTGTTCCATGGGGATTAAAGCGCATTGCGGCTTCGGCAGCGGCCAGGAGGAGCGGAATATCGGCACTCGGGCTGTCCGCCATATCCTTGTAGGCGCGTAAAAATAACCTAATAATAAAAATTAAATCCTGGACCGTAAACCTGCCTACTAATTCTTCCAGCCGGGGCCTATGGGTACTGTCCCCCATAACCAATTCGGCTTGAGGGCTCATTTTAAGGACTAGCGCTTTCCGCAAGTACTCCAGGAAGTCTTTAGTAAATAAGGGCAAATCGGCCCCACGCTCGCTCAGACCCAAAATAAATTCGGGCAAATCCTGGCTTTGGCCTTCTTGGATAAGTTCAAGCAAACGTTCACATGAGGCCATATCGGTTACACCCAGCAAAGCCTGGGCATCGGGAACCGATACCGCACTGCCCAAAGACATGACTTTTTCCAAAAGCGATAACGCGTCCCGCCCTCCGCCTTCGGCATGCTGGGCAATAAGCTCAACTATTTCCGGAGCCAGGCTTAATTTTTCCTGTTTAAGCACATACGCCAAATGCTTTACTAAGTCCTGTGTGCTCAGGCGTTTAAAGTCAAACCGTTGGGTACGTGAAATAATTGTTGCTGGGACTTTGCCAATTTCGGTAGTAGCTAAAATAAACAGGGCGTGGCGGGGCGGCTCTTCCAAAGTTTTAAGCAGCGCATTAAACGCGCCTTTGGAAAGCATGTGGACTTCGTCTATTATAAAGACCTTGTATGTGCCGCTGCTGGGGCTGAACTTTACATGCTCAATCAGGTCGCGGATGTTGTCTACCCCAGTATTTGACGCGGCATCTATTTCTACCAAGTCTAAAAAGCTGCCCTGCTCTATTTGTTTGCAGGTAGGGCATTTTCCGCACGGTTCGCCGTTTTTTACCTTTTCGCAATTTACCGCTTTGGCCAAAATACGCGCCACTGAGGTTTTACCTACCCCGCGGCTACCGGTAAACACATACGCATGAGCGAGCTGGTTGTTTGCGACTTGGTTCTTGAGTGTTTGGACTATAGCTTGCTGGCCAACCACTTCGGCAAAAGTCTGCGGCCTGTATTTCCTATAAAAAACTGCCATAATAAATAGCGTTAGTCTAAGCTTTCAACTTATTATACCACTAGCCGGCCAAATCAACTACCTCGGGGCAAACCGACGAAAAATTGCCGGATTTGCCTCATGAGAGCGGTTTATTTACCCTAACTACCCGACGTTAATGACCTCCTTTGCACAATACCTCTTTCTCTTCTAACCAAATAGGAAGCAAACAAAAACCGCCGGTTAAGGCGGTACCAAGTGAGCTTTTTTTATCTTTTAAACACGAGCAGTTTGTAACCAATAAAGTTCCAAACCAAAGAGAACGCCGTCGCAGCCAGTTTGGCAATGTTCAAATTGTCGCCGGCATTGCCGGTTAAGGTAAGGTACGTCGAGGCCAAATATAAGACCCCTGAATTTATGCCAAAGCCTATTAAACTTACTACAAAAAACCTCATATACACCGGCTGTTGTTCGGGCAAATGCAGTTTGAAAAAACCAAAAACGCTCCATAAGACCACTTGAGCCAGTATAAAGACGCCAAACAGTCCGCCAAAAAATACGGACGAAGCGCTCATGTGCGCTCCCACTATTACCAAACCGTAAACGGCTGCGCCTACTACGCCCACCGAAGCCAAACGGAAAAAATTCCGGAGCAAATTTACGCTCGCCTCGTTTTCAAAAGCCCAATATTTGTTCCAATAATAACTCTGGATGACCGCCAAAAAGAATCCTGGGATATTTACCCAACCCAGCCCCGAGCCTCGGGTTATGTTAAACTGGGCTGCCATGAAATTTAGTACCAAAACATCTATAGTGGTGTTAAATAAGCCTATGGCGCAAAAACGCAAGAGCTGCAAAATTACCGGCCTACGCTGAAGTAAGCCGGTGAGTTTAGGTATAAGTCCAGGTTGTGGTTGGGTAAAAGCCGCGGGCGAAGTTTCCATGGAAAGTAAAATCAATATTATAATTCTTCGTCGTCATCCATGACGACTTTTGGGCCTAACTCTTGCGAGCCGTCATCCATTTCTATGTCGGCGTTACCCGAATGAGGCGCTTTCTTTATGACATTTTCCACGGCTGCCCAATCGGACTCCGAGTCTTTCGGGATTATTATGGTAACCTCATCGCCCGGTTCAGCCTTAAAGTACGTAAGGGAGGCCAAAAGGACTTTGTACGGTTTGCCTTCGGCCAGTACGCGGAAGTCGCCTTTGTCATCCACCGTTAAAATGCCCAGCATTTTGCGGCGTTCAATGGGGCCAATTTGTTTGTAAATAAACGAACCGTCGTCGGCGATGGTTAGCTTCAGCACGTCACCTTCTATTAGTTTAGACTTCGAAGCATAGTTTGCCGGGACGGGATATTGTTTTTTGTCCGGACCTATCATGTTCTGGCCGTCAAAAACGCCTTCAATAATTTTACCGCCCTCGGACACGGCAAAAGCCATGGCCTTTTCGGTAAGCGGCGAAGCCATTTTAGGCATTTGTCCGCCCATCATTTCCCGTAATAACTGTTTGGCTGATTGAATATTTTTTTCTGCCGAATCTATCATCTGCGCAATCAGCGCCAAATTGGAAAGCTTATCCATACTGTTAAATATTTATGTTTGTTTCTATAAAAGATGTACCTTTACCTATACTATACCATACCTGGCAAATTTCGCAAGCCACTTAACCACAGCTTAGGCCGGAGAAAGGGCCGGTTGCGCCATAAGCGGAATTTTATCGGAAACACGCTTGGCTAACTCGGGGTACCGCAAGCATAACTCTTGCATGGTCATGCCCGGCTTGGCCGCGTCCTGTAAAAAGACCGATGACGCTACCATGTCCCGCTTAAACAGTTCGGCCGCATAGTCTTTTATTTCCTGTTCGTACACTTTTGTGTCCGGCTGGTTTAGGCCAAAATGGAGCACTTCCTTCAGGCCCCGCACTTCTTCGAAGTCTTTTTCTATATTGGTTAAATAAGCCAAAACTTCCTCTTCCGATTTCATGTTTTGGATGGCACCGTTAACCGCTTCCGAAATTTCCGCAGCCCTGGACAAAGACGTCCGCCGGGAACGAATAATTTCCGAAAGGAAAACCGCCGCCAATTTGCTATACGCTGTCGTTACTCCTGGTTGTGACGGATTGGACCCTGTATTCTGTTGTAAAACTTGTGCTTCAGGCATAATGCGCGTTAATGATGTCCTCCACCGTGTCCCCCGCCATGGCCGCCACCATGGCCTCCGCCTCCGCCACCTTTTTTAAAAGTACTTGATAAAAATGGGGTGAATAAATTTAGGTTTTCGAGCAAGCCTTCCAAATTATTTTTAGTAAATACTGATGTAAACATACTAAACAGCCCAAACAAAAACTCCCGCCGGGTTTCCCCATGTCCGTGCCCACCGCCATGTTTTTCGTGTCCGCCGCCATGGCCCCCACCATGCCCGCCGTGCCCATCTGCCATACGAGTACATTAAATAGTAAAGATATAATATGAATCCAACAATTTTTCTTTTAATTCCTTAAGTTCCCAATAAACGGGTATGTAGGTATCAATAAACGCAATAAGCTGGGCCCGTGTCGTTACGGATTCGCACACAGGCAAAAAAGCTGTTAAAATTCTCTGGGCGTCTTCCAGCGTTATCCGCTCATCCCGTACCAACTCACCTATAAAAACGGTAAATATGTGGATATAATTTTCAGGCATACCTGCATTCTTTCTCACCGGTTATGTAATCTCACACAAGCTAACTTGATCAATTCAACAGGGCTTATTTGCTTATCAGCTTATTAGCTTACTTGCTTTTTTGCTTACCTACAAACTTCTCTCAATGCTCGCCGGCCCATCGCTCATGCGTTCGGCGACTTGGCTGGCTTCGAGTAATTCACTCTCCACCTCTGCCCGTGCACGGCCAAACTTTAACCGGGAAAGCTGGCGAATAGCTTCGGCCAGTTCGCCGTTGCCATGCTTTTGCGGGGGCAAGGTGGCCATGTTAAACGGCTTGCTGGCCGTGCCGTTGACCATAAGTTTTACATACGCATTAAACCTTTCAATGTTTACCAAATCAAACTGGTTAAAGGTGGGGGCAAATTCTTTGGAGAGCACTTCCGCGTCTTCCGCACCGGTCCTAAACACTATCATGCTGCCTACATTACCAAAGACTGCGTCGCGCAAGTCCTTACTGCCAGCGCCTTGGGCTCCGGCTTGTTGTTCAAGCTGTCCCAAATACTGGTGGGCAATAACCAAATTGAGCTTGTACTTTCTGGCTTCAGAAAGTATGGACGAAAAGGCGTCGGTAATAAAATTTTGGAACTCGTCTACATACAAGTAAAAGTCGCGGCGCTGGTCCTCGGGAATGTCCGCCCGGGAAAGCGCAGCTATTTGCAGTTTGGAAACCAAAATTAACCCCAGCAGCTTTGCGTTTATTTCGCCGGTGCGGCCTTTGGACAAATTTACCAGCAACACTTTGCCTTCGTCCATGACCTTCCGGAAACTAAACCCGCTCTTGCTCTGCCCGACTATATTGCGCATCATGGTATTTTCCACAAAACGCCCGACTTTGGAAATAAGGTACCCCAACATTTCCGACTTATGGAAGTCCGAAGTCTTAGCCATTTCCTTTTCCCAAAACAGCCTGACAACCGGGTCTTTAACTTTGGAAAGCTTGTAGCGCTGGAATTCATTGTCAGTAAATATGCGCGGAATGTCGGCTATGGTACCGGGATGTTCTTCGTCGGCCATAAGCGTCAGCATGGCATTACGCATGTTATGTTCGAACATGGGCCCGAGCATGGCCGGGTCGGTGACCAATTTATAAAAAATGGAAATCATTTCCTGGACGGCAAAATCTTTCTGTTCCTCGCTGTCTACCTCGAGCATGTTCAGCCCCAGCGGCCGCTCCATGTCAAAAGGCTCAAACAAAATAACGTCTTCCGCCCGCTCTTTGGGGACATTTACCAATATGTCTTGGATAAGGTCGCCATGCGGGTCTATAACGCACAAGCCTTCGCCATTTTTTATGTCCTGGATGGCCATATTGGAAAGCAAAACCGACTTACCGCTGCCCGTACGGCCTAAAATGTACGTGTGGCGGCGGCGGTCTTCGCGGCCCATGTAAATAGGCGTCTCTACTCCCCTATAAATATTGTTGCCAATAAGCAGGCCTTCCTTGTGCGAATGTATGGGAGGAGGCGCTTTTTTGGAAGTCAGCCATTTTATGTTTGGCGTTTCTATATATGGGGTGGGCAAATGCCACAGGCTAGCCAACTCTTCGGTATTTAAAATAAACTTGCCACTGTCTCGGAAAATCCTAAATAAGTAATCTTTTATAATGTCGTTCCTATTCCGTTTTTTCGGGTAAAAGCCGTTAAACGGCGGCATGTTGTATTGTAAAAAGCTCGACAACATGTTGCGCATGTGCAGTTTGGCATTGCCCGGAATGACCGATGAGGTAATGAGCCTGACATTTACCTTATACCCCGGCCGGCTGGCTTTTTCTTCAAGCCGTTTTACTATTTCCTGCTGCATGGGCGTAAGTTGTATGGGGCTATAATACCCGCTTAAGTCCTTATGGGAATTACCTTGTCCGGAGCCGGACTTGCTGCCGGAAATAGCCTGGCCAAAGCCACGCATAATGTCTTTCATAAAACGGTAAAAAGCGCCCTTCTCTACCATTTCGGGGTTTTTGCCTTGTTGGATTTCCAAAGCCATATGCCGGGGCTTGCCCTGCCATTTCGTGCCCGCGGGGCTTAAAATAAACTGTACAGCCGCACCTTCGCCTTCGGTTAATTTGCTCATGGCATTGGTAATGGCGCTTAACGGGTCAGATTCCATGTTTTTGTATGTGCGGAACGGGTATACGTATTTTTTGCTGAGTACCAACTCTTCCGCTTCCACCCAAGCGCCTTTTTGGAACGGGTTATAGCCCTTCACCTGCTCCACAAAAGCATGGGGGTATTGTGCTTGAAGCTGTTTTTCCACCAGCTCCTGCAAATGCTTAGGGCAGTTTATGTAAAAGGAAATTTTCTTGTCCGTGCAGGCAATTTCAAAACTATAAAAATCCTTACCCTGCAGCCAGCCGCGGTGAGTGCTTGATTCCGAAAGCGTGGTAAACAGCTGTTCGGCTACGGCTATGAGGAACTTTTTTTCTTCCTCACTCTTCGGCCGCTCCTTGTCTTCAGAATTTTCTTTGGGCATTTGGATTTCCAAAAACACCCATTCCTTAACCCTGGGCACAATGTGCTTGGTATGGTAAATATGCCGTTTATAAAAATAAAAAAAGACAGCCAAAAAAATGACCATCAAACCAAACAATACAACGAGTGCAATTTGAATTGTACTTACGCCATACAACATTTATTTTTGTTTCGGTTGTTTTTTCTAATCTTACCGGTCTAAAATGGCATTAACGTCATCTAAAAATTGTTCTGTAAGTTTACCATCATCACCCACAGCTCTTTCTTTCGTCCCTTCTACTACATGATGTGTGAGCAAAGTTTGTAAATTAACTGCGCTCGAATTTTCAAGGCTCAAACCTAAATCTTGCGGCGTGACTGTGTCGTTATTTCCAGGCGTTTCACCTTTAGGTTCAACGGCATTGGAAGCATTTACATTTTCCACATTTACCTTACCCGGGCCTTCATTTTTTTCACCATGTTCAAAAACTTCCGTTTCTACGGACTGAGACTCTCGGTTTTCAGTCGAGGGTAATTCTGGGGAATTTTCAGACAAAGGTTTCCCTGGAATATCGCGCTGGGGGATTTTTCGTAGATCTGCCATAAAATATCACAATTATTATAGCACAAAGATATCGATTTAGCCTAATATTATACTATTTTTCAACAATTCTGTCAATTAGTGCTATTTGTAGACATTCGCTGATTTGGCGGCATTGGTAGATTTGAATTGGTTATATTTTTCCTTCACTCGCCCATTTCTCCTCAAGCTTCCGTATTCCGGCTTCATCAAAACCAAAATGGTGGCCAATTTCGTGCCAGACCACCCGCCTGACCAGTTTAGGAATATATTCTTCCATACCGGCAAAGCGCTCTATGGTGCCTTTCCAAATGGTAATTTTATCGGGCAGGGTAGGGCCCATGCCGTAACTTGAGCCGCGATGCAGCTGGGACACGCCATGGTACAAGCCAAACAAGCTATTGTTCGGCGACTCCCCTTCCTCCAGAACAATATCCACATTGTTCATGCGTACCCGTATGGTTTCCGGCAGAGCCTCCACCGCTTCCGTTATAAGTTTTTCAAACATTTCGCGTTCCATATTTTTGGAAAAATAATACATCATAACCATATTCGGCCTGTTGGCTCGTGTCAATGCCTCGGTCTCGTAAAAAAGCCAGCATGTGCTGTTGGGCGGCGGCTGGGTCTTCTTGGGTCAGTATTTCCATTTCCAGGAAATTTCCCAGTCCTTCCACAATATCTATACAAATTTCAAACTCCTCCAATTTACACACCCGCCTCTTTTTGCTAATTTTGGAAATTTGCTTATACCCAAGCTCATGCAAAATTTTTTCCATTTCCTGCGGCTGCAAAATTTCCAGCTCATGCTCAATTTTTGACAAATGGTTGCCCGGCTCACTGCGTTTTAAGGTAAACTTATACGCGCCTTCCATATGCCTTATGCGCAAAACATTGGTGCCCTCTGGACAGGGTAATTCATTTATATGCTCGGGGACATATACCGCATCGGTCTGGCTCATAGGCCCGGAAAACTTACAGCCATAATTTTCCAACTGCCTTAAAACCCCATCCACATCGCCTATTGCTATTTTAATCTCCACTTCTTTCATACGTTGGAATAAATTGCTAAATCTAACTCTTAATAATTAGTTGATATCCCGTTCGGCCGAACGGGATGTAAACTATGCACTTTATAAGTTAAACAGCTTTTTCAAATCTTTATCGTCATCTATTTCTTCAATTTTCATAATACGGATGTATTCCTGTAACTTTTTCTCTTTTAAAAAACTTATTGCTTCCCTATTCAGGGGATATGGGCTGATAAATACGCTGTGTTGGAGTTTAATAAACCCATTTTGCCTGAGCAGCAGGCGAAACTGGTTTCGAGCCAGGTTACTCGCCTCGGGAAAGTCATATACAATAAGGCGCCATTTCCCATCCCAAATTTTCGGAATTTCACGCACCCGGGCTTTGGCCAATAGCGCTTCAAGCTCCCCTTGTGCGGTAAGCTTCACAAACCTTTTATTATTTTTATCTTCCCACTGAATATACCCCTTTTTATATAAATAATAAAGGGTATTTTTAAATTGCGGGTACCCGTCAAAATATTTGTTCCAATAAGCCCGCCTGCGGAATTCCCGCGGAGTAGGAAAAAACACAGAAACAGCATCACCCAGCGCAAGGAGATAAACCAAAAATTTGCTCTTTAACGTTAAGTCTTTTTTTGGCATTTTTATTTACTATAGTTGATATCCCGTTCGGCCGAACGGGATATCAACTGTTAAATTGCATATGGGTCCAGTTTAGGTGGTAACGGTTTTCTATGAGTTTGCGTTCACCTTCGGAGACGCTTTCATAATTTTGTAAATTGAGCAGTTTAATAGCTTCGGCAATATGCCCAACGCTGCTGCCTTCAATTTCCAAATAAGCGGGCATGCCGGGGTATTGGTCCAAATCAAACTGCCATTGCTGGTATTGCCAAGAAGTCCGGTCTTTTTCCTGGTGTGCATAATGGACCAATCCCACCGCTTCAAAAAAAGCCTTGGTTTTTTCAAAATCTGAAACCTTGACGTTTATTTCTTTGGACTGCCGGGTGTTCCCTACCATTACCGGCAACGACTTCCAGGTTATTTCGGTTTTGCCTTCCCGCGTAGTGCGCACACGTAAATACCACGGCTGTTCGTTTATGCCCGCGTTCGTACCGTACCAATCTACCGTAAGCCGCGTATCCTGCAAGAGCCCTGCCCCCAACGCCAGCATTTTATTTCGAATATCCGTACCATCCACCTCTAAAATTTTAGTTTCTATTTCATGCATATTAATTTAAGCCATTCATTTGTGGAGGTAAAACCGTGTGTTGGTTTTTATATAAAAATTCAGCTTCGTTGGAAACAGGTTCAGTTAGAGTAAAAAAAGACAACATTCCAATAGCCATATCAGGTCTGAGAATTAAATCCATAGGGCCTACGTTTTGAATCTCTAAAGTTATTGCACTCGCATTATCATAATTACCATCAGCCATTTGTGAAGTAACATGTATGGATAACCCAACCCGAGCTAAAGTACTCCGTCCATCAATAAAAGCAACCAAATCACGACGAACTTGGAATCTTTCTTTTGTAGTTCCTAAAATAAATTGATGAGGTTTTAATATATAACCAGACGATTCCATAGTAAATGGGTCATAATTTGGCTGGTCACTTTTTCCTAAATCTATTACCTGATTATTTTGTGGAATTAGAATATCAGTTCCTAAATGCATTCTTATCCCTATTGATTTTATGTCTTTAGGATTTACTTCGGGTAAGATTTTGATTTCTCCACTCGATAAATACTTTTTAAGCGTAGTATCTGATAGTAACATATATTGATGTTTACGAGTAATTTAAAACCTGCCAGTAGTATGGCAGGTTTTTTGGGAAATGTCATTTACCTATGCTCGTGGGCCACCCTTCGACAAACTCCCTTCGACAAGCTCAGGGTAAAATTCTTACGAATTTTAAAACCTTTCGACAGGCTCAGGGTTAAAACCCTTCGTAGTCGTGCATGGTAAGCTGAGCGCTTATTTTCTTTATGCTTTCTATAACCACGGAAACTACGATAAGCAAACTCGTGCCGCCAATGGCTGCTAAGGTTTGCGGGGCATTTAACAGTTTAGGCAAGAAAATTGGGAACACGGCAATTATAGCCAAGAAGAATGCGCCGGCCAAGGTTAAGCGGTTTAACACGCGGGCCAAGAAATCTGCAGTTTGGCCGCCCGGACGGAGCCCCGGTACAAAGCCGCCGCTCTTTTGGACGTTCTCGGCTATTTCTTCCGGGTTAAAGACCACTGCGGTATAAAAATACGTAAAGGCCATAACTAACGTAAAATACACTGCCGCATAAAACCAACCTTGGGTGTTAAACAACGCAATTATCTTGTTCGCATAATTCGAAAGGAGGGCGGATTTGGCATTTACGAAGAACTGGGCAATGAGCGCCGGGAACAACATTATGGAAATGGCAAAAATAATGGGAATAACCCCGGCTTGGTTAAGCCTGAGCGGCAAGTGGGTGTTTACGCCGCCAAAAAGCTTATTGCCTCGGACACGTTTGGCATAGGCAATGGGAATGTTCCGCTGGGCTTCCGTAACCAAAACCACGCCGGCAATGACAATAAGCACTACCGCTGCCAAACCTAACACTGTCGGCAACGCATTGGGGTTGTTGGAATACAACTGGTACCCTTGGCTGAAATAAGACGGGATACGGGCAACTATACCGGCAAAGATAATTAACGAAATGCCGTTACCGACATCGTACTCCGACATTATTTCCCCCAGCCACATAATAAGCATGGTGCCGGCACACACGGACAATAAGGTCACAAACCAGTTAAATGGCGTAAAATTGCCGAGCAATGCGCCGTTGCTTTGCGTTTGCAGCAACCGGATAGTGGCAAAACCTTGCAGGAATGTTAACGGGATAGTCAGGTAACGGGTGTACTGGTTAATTTGCGCCCTGCCCGCTTCCCCACCTTCCTTTTGCATTTCGGCCAACGAAGGAACGACTATGGTAAGCAGTTGCATTATAATGGACGCGGTAATGTAGGGGCCCACGCCAAGCATGGCTATGGAAAGGTTGGTTAAACCGCCACCGGAAAAAATATCCAACAAGCCCAAAAATTGGTTTTGGGACAAAATGGCTTTTAATTGGGTGGAATCGAGCCCGGGAATTGGCACGTGGGCCAAAACGCGGGTTAACAATAAAAGACCTAACACAATAAGGATTTTATTGCGAAGGTCTTTCGTTTTCCAAATAAGAAGTAGCTTGTTCATTGAAATAGTATACTACAAATTTCGTTTTATTTCCACGAATACCCCTTGCCTAAAGCACGGGTTAAACCGGAAAAAGTGAGGGAATGTTGCGGTTACAGTATTTTACCGCCGGCTTTTTCTACGGCTTCTTTGACGCTTGCGGAAACCGGAAGCTTGACGTTCAACTTTTTCTTTATGTCACCCTTTAAAATCTTTACCCGGGAAATAGCCGCATCAACAACGCCTTTTTCGTGCAGGCTTTTTAAGGTAACGGTTTCGCCGTCGTTAAAAACATTCAGCTTGGAAAGGCTTACTGCCATGGCCGATTCGGTTAAGGCGCGGAAACCCCGGGCCTTAGGCATCTGGCGGATAAGCGGTTGGCGGCCACCTTCAAAACGGACCGGCATTTTGCTGTGGCCGGTACGGGCCGTTTGGCCTTTACCCCCACGGGTGGAATAAGTGCCATGGCCGCTCCCCAAACCGCGACCCACCACTTTGCGGCGGTGCGTGGACTTGGGATGTTTTTTAAGTTGATGGAGTTTGATCATAATCGTTCGTTATTAGTTTATCGCCTGCGCTACGCGTATCGTGTTTCGCCTATGGAATTACGGCCCCTACGCAAACGTTTACCGTATACCCATACGCGCTGCGCTGCCGAAATTCCTACTTACGCAACCTTTTAATGGCTTCTTTGCTCTTCATGCTTTCAAAGGCGGAAAATACGGCTTTAATGTTGTTGACCTTGTTGTTACTGCCAAGCATTTTGGAAACAACATTTTTTATGCCAGCCAATTCAAACACTTGTCGGACGGCCCCACCGGCAATAACACCGCTACCTTGTTTGGCCGGACGGAGCAATAACGAAGAGGACTTATACTTTACCCGGACTTCGTGGGGAATAGTGTCGTTGACCAAGGGCAACGTAACCATATTTTTCTTGGCGGCGTTAACCGCTTTGTTTACGCTTTCGGAAACATCGGAGCCTTTCTTTAGGCCCATGCCTACTTTACCCTTGTGGTCGCCAATGACGACCAAAGCACGGAAGCGCATGCGCTTACCGCCTGCTACCACGCGGGTAACGCGTTTGACTTCTACCACCTTCTGGTCAAATTCGCTGCGTTCGCGGCCTTGTTCCGAATTATTTGATTGTCTGCGTCGTTTTTCCATAAATGTATACGAAAATTACATTCGAAATTACTAATGATCTACGAAACTTTTAGCGCAACCCTTCGCATGCTTTTCGCGGTTTCGCATGCATACTTTCGCATGCTTAAAATTCTAAGCCTCCCTCGCGGGCACCGTCGGCCAAAGCTTTTACGCGGCCATGGTAGCGGTAACCAGCGCGGTCAAAGACTACTGCTTTGACATTCTTTTCGCCGGCTTTCTTTGCCAACAATTTGCCAACTTCGGTCGCAATTTCGCTCTTCTTGGCTTTGGTTTTTACTTCCAAGCTGGAAGCGGAAACCACTGTCTTGCCTGTTTCGTCGTCTATGAGCTGGCCATAAATATGGCCCGAGCTCCGAAAGACTGACAAACGGGGGCGGCTGCCAAGGCCGGTAACACGGCTGCGCACGCGACCGCGGCGAATGTCACGCTTTATTCTTTTTTGCTTGTTCTTGTCCATAAAATTATTAAATAAAATTGATCAAAATTAAGTAAAAATAAATAACACTGGAACTCATTGCAGTAAATTTTACTTAATTTTACTTAATGCTACATTATTTGCCTCCGCCCACAACCTTTACGACTTTACCGGCTTTGCGGATTATGGTTTCGTCTATATACTTAATGCCTTTGCCTTTGTACGGTTCGGGTTTCTTGAGTTCGCGGATTTCTGCGGCAAATTGGCCAACCCGTTGCTTGTCTGCGCCGGAAATGGTAATGACGTTCTTTTCAACCGTTGCGGAAAGGTCTTTGGGAATTTCTACTTCTACGGGGTGGGAAAAACCGAGGCTCATGACTAATTTGCTGCCCTGGGTTGCCACTTTAAAGCCTACGCCGTTAACTTCAAGCTTTTTCTCGTAGCCCTTGGTTACGCCATCCATCAAATTTTGGATGAGCGAACGGAAGAGGCCCCACAACGCGCGCTGCTTCTTGTTTAGCTGGTTTGGTACGGAGACTGTCACTTCCTTCTCGGCAACACTCACGGAAACCTGGGGGTGGATGGCCAATTGCAATGTCCCCTTCGGGCCGGTAACGGCTAAGGTGCCAGCCTTAAGCTCGGCCTTAACGCCGCTGGGGATAATTACTGGTTTTTTACCTACTCTCGACATATAAAATGGTTATAAAGTTTAAAAGGTTAAAAGCACAATGCTTGGTTATGTATTTTACCAGACTTGGCAGACAATTTCACCGCCTATGCCTTGCTTTCGCGCATCTTTGTCTGTCAGCAACCCTTTGGAAGTGGAAATGACTGTCACACCAAAACCGCTGTTAGTGCGGGGAATCTTTACCGATGGCAAATATATGCGTTGGCCCGGTTTGCTTACCCGCTTAATGCCGGCAATAACCGCTTCGCCTTCAGGGCTGTATTTAAGCGCGAGTTCCAGCATCTTGTGTTTGCCAGTCAGTTCCTGGGCGCCAGCCAAAAAGCCTTCGCGTACCAAAAGTTCGGCTAAGCTAGCCTTAAATTTTGAGTACGGCAAAACCGCGGATTGCTTTTTAGCCCTGGCGGCATTGCGTATTCGAGTTAACATGTCAGAAATTGGGTCGGTATACATAACATTAGTTGAAGGTTTATAAAGTTTAAAGTTTATCAAGTCCTGATTTACTTTATGAACTTTATAACTTTACAGACTTTATGAACTTATTAATTACCAAGAAGCTTTTACTATTCCGGGAATCTCACCCCTGCTTGCCAATTCGCGGAAGCAAATGCGGCAGAGGTCAAAGTCGCGCATATAGGCGGCTTTGCGTCCGCATTTCCAGCAGCGGCGTATGACGCGCGTTTGGTATTTGGGCTTTACCCGGCTTCGTTTAGCTTTTGCAATGTGTGCTTGTGTAGCCATATGAATTCACAAATATACACTGATTGTTCACGGATGAACACAGACGATCTGTGTCTATCTGTTTAGGAATCTGTGTTACTCGGTGTTATTTCTTAAATGGGAATCCTAAGTTAGTTAATAGTTCTCGTGCCACGTCGTCGTTGACGGCGTTCGTCACTATGGTAACTTCCATGCCGAATACGTTTTCCAAGGAGTCTGCGGAAATTTCGGGAAAAACTATATGTTCCCGCAAGCCCAGGTTATAATTTCCCCGGCCATCAAAGCCTTTGGGGTTTACGCCCTGGAAGTCACGGACACGGGGCAATGCAACGTTTATGAGTTTATCCAAAAAGCTGTACATCCGGTAACCGCGGAGCGTGCACGAAAGGCCAACTACCTGGTTTTCACGGACTTTAAATCCGGATATCGACT
>CAYOXN010000002.1:0-10765 GCA_964407965.1 uncultured Candidatus Saccharibacteria bacterium | reverse complement strand
CAATCTTCTTCTTGTCTTCTTTTACTTTGCCTACGCCGACGTTTACCACAATTTTCTGGATTTTCGGCACCTGCATGACATTCTTGAATTGGAATTTCTGCTTGAGGTTTTTGGCCACGGTCGTATTAAATTGTTCCTGAAGTCTTTCCATAAATGTATCCGAAAATTACATTCGAAATTACTAATGATCTACAAAACTTTTACTGCAGCTTTTCGCATGCTTTTCGCAGTTTCGCATGCTTATTTTCGCATGCAGTTATACGGCTTTACCGCTGTCTTTCCCAATGCGCTGTTTGGTCCCGTTTTCCAAAAGTTTGTAGCCTACGCGGGTCGTGTTACCTGAGTTGGAGTCTACGAGCATGACTTTGGAAATGGGCAAGCCTGCGGAAAAAGTAACTTTCTTGCCTGGCTGGCCGGCTTGGCGGCTGCGTTCAAAGCGGGTATGGATGTTAACGTTTTCTACCACGACTCTTCCGGACTTAACGTCTACCTTCAGTACCTTTCCGCTCTTGCCTTTGTCCTTGCCGGAAATGACCTTAACCGTATCGCCTTTTTTAATTCTAAACTTAATCATATAAATATAATATTTAGCTTTTAGTAGGTAGTGGGTAGTAAGTAGGCTACACGCCAAATGCTACTTACTAAACGCTCGCTTATATAACTTCGGGTGCCAAGGAAATAATTTTCTTGTAACCGTCTTCAAAATCGCCTTTGGCCTTTTCCCTCAGTTCCCGGGGAATGGGGCCGAATATTCGGGTGCCTTTCGGTTCGCCGGATTCCTTGTTTACGAGCACGCCGGCGTTTTCATCGAACCGAATGTAGGAACCGTCTTTGCGCCGGGTTTCTTTGCGGGTCCGGACAATGACAGCGTACACTTTGTCGCCCTTTTTCACCTGGCCGTTCGGGGAAGCCTGCTTGACCGAACCGGCAACAATGTCGCCAATGCGGGCATAGCGGTTGCTGTTCTTGCCGTTCACGCTAAAGACGTTGACTATCTTAGCTCCGGTATTGTCTGCAATTTTTATCCAACTTCTTACTTGTAACATAGCTTTACGAATTACGAATTTTTACGAAATTACGAATTCCTTACTAACGTAGAATTTAGTATTCGTACGTTCGTACTGGTTCGTACTTCGTAAATTTATACCTTATTTAATACTCTGAACTTCTTCTCTTTGCTCATTGGTTTTATGGACTCAATGACTACGCGGTCGCCGGTGTGGTATTCGTTCTGCTCGTCATGCGCCTTGTACTTCTTGGAAACGGTATAAGCTTTCTTGTACTTGGGGTGGCGCTTGCGGCTGTCGACTTTCACCACAACCGTCTTGTCCATTTTGTCCGATACCACCAAACCGGTCATGTGCTGTTTTTTAGATGTAGGGGTCATATAATGTATTCGAAAATTACATTCGAAATTACTGATGATCTACGAAACTCTTACTGCAGCTTTCGCATGCTTTTCGCAGTTTCGCATGCTTATTTTCGTATGCTAGATAAAAACGTTAATATTCTCGCAATATCTTTTTTAATATGGCCGAGCTTGTGCGAGGTCTTCATTTGGTTCGTGCGCAGCTTCAGGGCCAAGTCATGTGCTTGCCCGCGCAATTCTTGCAGGGTCTTCTTAAGCTCAGCTTCCGATTGGGTTGTAAGTTCTTTGTACTTCATACTTGGTAGCATTTAGGTAGTAGCATGTAGTTGGTAGTGTGGTAGCTAAACGCTACCTACTAACCGCTAACTGCTAGTCTATTTCTCTTTAACTAAAAATTTCGTCTTTACCGGCAGCTTGTAGCTGGCGAGCCTCATGGCTTCGCGGGCTTGGTCTTCGGTTACGCCGTCCATCTCAAACATTACTTTACCGCGCTTGACTACCGAAACAAAGTGGTCAACAGCACCTTTACCGCCACCCATGGGAGACTCGTTGCCGTGTACGGTAACGGGCTTGTCGGCAAAGACGCGAATCCATATTTTGCCGCCGCGCTGGACATAGCGGGTCATGGCCCGGCGGGCAGACTCTATTTGGCGGGCTGTTACCCAAGCGTTTTCAAGCGCTTTTAAGGCAAAAGAGCCAAAAGAAATTTCATTGCCGGCCATGGCTTGGCCTTTGGTATGACCGCGATGGTGTTTGCGGTGTTTTAACTTCTTGGGGATAAACATAAATGTATTCGAAAATTACATTCGAAATTACTGATGATCTACGAAACTCTAACTGCAGCCTTTCGCATGCTTTTCGCAGTTTCGCATGTATGCTTTCGCATGCTACTTTACTTTCTCTTCCGCCTGCTTGGCGGCTGTGCGGCTCTTGGCTGTGTTTAAGGTGTCAAAAATATCGCCGCGGTATATCCAGACCTTAATGCCCACGGTACCGTAGGTGGTAAAAGCGGTAGACCTGGCAAAGTCAATGTCGGCACGGAGCGTGTGGAGCGGAATTTTACCTTGTGACAAATGTTCGGTACGGGCAATTTCAGCGCCATTCAACCGGCCGCCTATGGCTACCTTTACCCCTTTGGCTCCGGCATTCATAACTTGTTCCAAAGTCTGCTTCATGAGTTTCCTAAAAGCCACGCGTTTCTCTATTTGTTCGGCAATGCCATTGGCTATGACTTGGGCTTGGAGGTTTACATCGCGGACTTCTTCTATGTTTACCTTAAGCTCTTTCTTCAGCTTAAGCTTGGCCTTGATTTTCTTTTTAAAATCTTCAATGCCTGCGCCGCCCTTGCCGATTATTAAACCCGGCTTGGTGGTTTTTATGATCACCGTAACCGTACCGTCATTGGTGCGCTCAATGTCTACGCGGACCAAACCGGCCTTGTTTAAATGCTTTTCCAAATATTCCCTAATTTGCACGTCTTCGCGGAGCAGTTTGGCATATTGGGATTTGGAAAACCAACGGGACTTCCACGTGTCGGTAATCTTTAAGCGTAATGATGTTGGACTTATTTTATGACCCATAAACTATGTATTCGAAAATTACATTCGAAATTACTAATAATCTACGAAACTCTTACTGCAGCTTTCGCATGCTTTTCGCAGTTTCGCATGCTAGCTTTCGTATGCTACTCTCCGGCTTTCCTATTAAATAATCTTCGCTTTTGCTGGACGGTGTTCATCTTTTTCTGTTCGCTGGTTTTTATGGTACGCTGGCGCTTGGCTTCGCTCTTGGGTTCTTTTGCTACTGCGTCTTGCGCTTCTACCGAAACGGCCTTCTTGTCGTCTTTGGCATCTTCCGTCGCGCTAAAGCGTTTTAAGAATCCTGCACGGGCGGTTTTAGAACCTTTACGTTTCTTTTCGGCCAAAACAACATTTAAGTGGGACAGCTTGCGGCGGATAACAAAGGCGCTGCCGCGGGCCCTGGGAAAATAGCGGCCCATAACCTTACCCATGTCGGTTGTAATGCTCTGGATGTACAAATGTTCAGGGTTTAAAGAAAAATTATTGCGGGCGTTGGCAACGGCTGAGTCAATGGCTTTTGCCACCATAAGCGCACCTTTCTTGTTCATGTGCTTAAGTTGGGCCAAAGCTTGGTCAACATACATGCCTTTAACGGCATTGGTCACCAGGCGGAGCTTGCGCGGGGCAATCCTCAAATGGCGGGCAAAGGCCTTTACCAATTTAGCCTGTTCAGTTTTGGGATTCTTATCATTCATAAAATATATATTCCGATACGGATCTACGAATGTATCCGGATATACAGATAACTACTGATTCTTACTTTGCAGGTTCCGTAGTTTTCCGTAGATCCGGATGATATCCGTAGTTCCGGATAGCGAATGTTATTTCTTCTCCGGTTCTTTGGCTGCGGCCAACTTAGCCTTTTCCGCAGCGGCTTTGGCAGCTTCCTGCTCTTTAGCCATTTTACCGCCATGGCGGTTAAACTTGCGGGTCGGGGCAAATTCTCCAAGCTTGTGGCCTACCATGTTTTCGGAAACGAACACCGGTAAAAATGCTCGGCCATTGTGGACTTGGAAAGTAAAACCCACCATCTCCGGGGCTATGGCGCTGTCGCGGGACCAAGTTTTAATTTGGTCCTTACCAGCCTTGCCTTTGAGCACTTTCTTCAAGAGCTTAGGGTCTATAAACGGGCCTTTTTTTAAACTTCTAGACATAGATGTATACGAAAATTACATTCGAAATTACTAATGATCTACGAAACTTTTAGAGCAGCCTTTCGCATGCTTTTCGCGGTTTCGCATGCATACTTTCGCATGCTATTTTCTTCGTTTAACAATAAACTTAGAGGAAGGTTTCTTCTTTTCGCGGGTCTTTACGCCAAGCGCGTGTTTGCCCCACGGGGTCTTGGGATATTTCAAACCAATGGGGTTTACGCCTTCACCACCACCGTGCGGGTGGTCTACCGGGTTCATAACCTTACCGCGGACAGTAGGCCGCCAACCCATGTGGCGCATGCGGCCGGCTTTGCCAATGCGGACGTTCATCCAGTCTTGGTTAGCCAATTGGCCTATGGTTGCCGCACAGGTTTCGCGGACTTTGCGAATTTCACCCGAAGGCATTTTCAGCAACGCGTAACCGGCTTCTATGGTTTGCAGTATGGCATATCCGCCGGCGCTGCGGGCTATTTTACCGCCGTGGCCGGGAATAAGTTCTATGTCGTGGATAAAAGTACCAACGGGAATATTGCGGATTAACAAACGGTTGCCGGGCAAAATTTCCGCCTGCTCGCCGTACATGACTTTGTCGCCCACTTTTACGCCTTGCGGGGTAAGCATGAAGCGCTTGTCGCCATCTTGGTAAGAAAGCAAAGAAATAAATGCGGTGCGGGTCGGGTCGTACTCAATGGTACGGACAATTGCCGGTACTCCCTTTTTGTCCTGGCGGGAAAAATCCACCAAGCGGACTTTGCGGTTATAACCGCCGCCCTGGTGCCGGACGGTAATTTTACCACTGTGGTTCCTGCCGGCAGGCCTGGCTTTGGAGGCAATGAGGCGCTTGGGGGTCTTTTCGTACTTTTTGAGTACCGAATAGTCAGTCACGCTGTGGATGCGTCGTCCGGCCGAAGTTGGTTTGTAAATTTTTACTGCCATAAAATTTAAGTAATCGGTAATTTAATGCGTAATCCTAATAAGTCTAATCCAATAATTTAGGTAATTATATCCCCGCTTCCATTCCGGAAATTTTTTCACCGGCTTTAAGCGTAACTATAGCTTTGCGGATAGCGGAGGTTTTGCCTGCGCGGTTGCCGAACGTGCGCCTTTTGCCTTGGGTATTGATGATGTTTACCTGCACAACTTTTACCTTATATTCCTTTTCCACGGCGCGCTTTACGGTAACTTTATTTGCTCCCGGGGCAATTTGGAAAACGTACTTGCTGGCTTGGGCTAAGCGGCTGGCCTTTTCGGACAAGCGGGGCTTTACCAAAGCTGCGGCAATAAGCGGGCTGGAAGTTTCTATCTTCACTTCCGGGGCTTTGTCTTCCGCCTTAGTCTCAGTTTTTCGTTGCAATATAGCCATATATTTATCCCAATCCTGAACTACGGAAACTTATACGAATCTACGGAAAACTACGGAATCTTCTTTTGTAGTCTTTCTGTAGGTTTCAGTAGATCCGCATGTATTTCTGTAGTTCCGGATCGCTCTATTATTTCAAATAAGTCTTTTCTATTACATTCAACGCGTCTTTGAGGACTACGAGGCTGTCTGCGTTGAGTACGTCTACTACGTTTAAGCTGCTGGCCAATGTCGGGCGTACGCTGGTCAAATTCCGGGAAGCCCTCACTAACATGTCGTCTTTCTTGGGGAGCAAGAACAAAGCTTTTTTGCCCATGTCCTTTACCGAAGACTTTAAGTCATGCATGACCTGGGAAAATTCCTTGGTTTTGGCAGCTTTCAATTCTATGGAATCCACAATCACCAAGCGGCCGTCTTTGGCCTTGTCGGAAAGCGACATAAACAGCGCTTTGGTCTTGGCTTTCTTGTTAATCTTCAGTTCCCAGTTGCGGTTAGCTCGCGGACCAAAGGTTACGCCACCGTGGCGCCAAATGGGGCTGCGAATGCTGCCTGCGCGGGCGCGGCCGGTGCCTTTTTGCTTCCAGGGCTTTTTACCGCCACCGGAAATTTCTCCGCGGGTCTTTGTGCTGCTGGTGCCTTGGCGGGAATTGGCTAGTTGGATTCTAACGGCTTCTGCAAGCAAGTGGCGGGAAGGCTTTACTTCAAATATCTTGGCGTTCAATTCCACCTCGCCTACCTGCTGGCCTTTTTGGTTATAAACGGATGTTTTCATAAAATTAGCGGTTAGCTTTTAGCAATTAGGGGGTAGCAAGGCATCTAAATGCTACTTACTACCTACTAAACGCTGGTCTTCTGCTATTTCTTCTTCCCCTCGCTCAGCTGCATGGTTTTGACCAAAGGTTTAACCTGGCCGGTGGAAACTACCCGTACCAAACCATTCCTATGCCCCGGTACCGCACCTTTAATGCTTATTAAACCTCGGGCGGCATCTACTTCCACAACTTGCAAATTCTTTACGGTAACATTCTCTACGCCCATATGGCCGGCCATGCGCAGGCCTTTGCGGGTGTGCTGCGGAAAGCGTTGGCCAATGGAACCCACGGAACGGGGCTTGTCATGGCCGTGGCTGGCGGGAAACCCGGCAAAACCGTGGCGCTTAATTGCACCGGCAAATCCGCGGCCTTTGGAAATACCTTCCACATGCACCACTTCGCCAACCTGGAATCCGGAAATATCCACTTTTTGGCCGCGCTGGTAAGCCGTAGCGTCGTTTACGCGAAATTCTTTAATAACTGCAAAAGAGCCTAATTCTTTTAAATGTCCGGCCAGTGCCTTGGTGGAGCGCTTCTTAGCGCCTGTGCCAACCTGTACTGCCGTGTACTTGTCTTTGCCTTCCTTGGTTTTTACCTGGGTAACAACCATGGGACTGGCCTTTATGACCGTAACCGGAATAACTTCACCGCTTTCGGTAAAGTATTGGGTCATGTTCAGTTTGCGTCCGAGTAAAAAGTTCATACCTGTTCGCATTGGTACCGCAATAAGATGTTATCTCTGGGTACATACGTTAATTATTATAAAAGCTATAAAAAAATGGGCTCATCGCCCAAACAAAGCATTCGAATAAACCATTCGAACATTATGCGAGCGAATCGTTATCTGGCACCTTAGCATGGCTGTTTAACCTATAAGGGCCAGAACCTATTCACATACTACACAGATACTGCGGTATAACCGTTTAAGCTGCCCATGTAAGGACAACTTATACGGCGCATGACCCGTGTACCTGTAAATCTAACTCATTTTAATCTCTACATCTACCCCGGCTGGCAAGTTTAAGTTCGTCAACGCGTCTATAGTCTTGGGGGTGGCTTGGAGGATATCTATTAACCGCTTGTGGACGCGCATTTCAAACTGCTCGCGACTGTCCTTGTGGACAAAGGTAGAACGCAGTACGGTGTACTTCGTTTTTTCCGTCGGAAGCGGTACCGGGCCCGAAATGGTTGCCCCGGTGCGTTTTGCAGTATCCACAATTTGCTTGGAGCTTTGATCAATAAGCTTATGATCGTAGGCTCGAATCTTTATGCGGATTCTGGGTGCTTTTTCTGCTACCTTTTCCATGAAAGCTTTAAGACCTTGGGAAAGATCGGTTAATAAATATGCTTAAAAAATAGGCTTGAAATACTTATTCAATAGCCACTGGCATATTCTATACTACCTTTCTTTTTTTGTCAAATGCCAAATGCCTGATTTTTGTGAGTTACTACCCTGTCCCATCCACAGGGATTTTTTATATTTAAATATTGACAAATATCTCTCTTTCTGATATAATATATTTTACCGTGGCTTTGGGAAAAATATGCAAAAACATTGGGTTTTTTACATATTTTCCCCCAAACCACCGTGTAAACGCAACATAAACGGAGGGTTTGGGAATTTCAAAGTTGGGAGAGAATCATGTTAGTCTCAATCGAGATGGATGCCAACGATGCGTTGGCATACTTGGAAGACCGGCGAATGAGAATCATGGGGCGCATTTGGACAGTAAGGCGCGCCATTGACGCCATCACCAACAAGAAACCGGGCAGGCTGCCGAATTCCATTGTAGAATTACTCAGTGCGAACCGCACAGATTCGACCCCGGTTACTTCTGAACCAGCACCACGCAAACGCCGGAAGATGTCTGCCAAAGGAAAGGCCAACATCGCTGCCGCCCAGCGTTTACGCTGGCATCGGGAAAAACTCCGGAAGGAAGTGGCTCGGGTAAAGAAAATCCGAATCGTCTAACCCGTCCCCACTTCCCCACCCCCGCCGACAAAGCAGTACGGCGGGTTTTTTATTTTACTATTTTGAGTTAAAATAAAAGTAAAGACAGGGAGGCTTAATGAACTACGCAAAAAGGCTAGGACTCTACTGCGAAGGCCACCGTTTTTATTTGGCCCACCAGTTTGCTAATGCCCGAGACTCATTCGGCAGGCTCTATCGTGTCCATCCCGACTTTAAACAAGTAGCTTTGTATTATGCTAACTCACTGAATTTCCTGGGCCAAACTTACGAAGCTTATGTCATTATGCACGCCGCTTGGGAAAAATCGGATCATTCCGACCCGGTCATGGCTGCCGGTTACTCGAGCATACTGGCCAAGCTTGGCAAATGGGAGGAATTCTTGTTCCTGTGTGAATTTGCACTCGAACACAGGCCGGACATTACATACTGCATGGTCAACATGGGTACTGCCTGCGAACATCAAGGCCTTCACCTGGAGGCGCTCACATGGTATCTCAGAGCAGCACTGCAAGAGAGTGATTGTGCCGACTACCAGCTCTTCGCCGCCGAGGCGTATGCCCGTATTGGCAACTACACTCAAGCCATGCACTATGCGCAGCTATGCTTAAAGCTCAATCCCGACTGTAAAGAAGCCCTAGAGCTTCAGGCGTCGTGTTCACACGAACTCTACGAAATGAGATACGAGTTCAGCTCTGATGACGGAAAAAGGCTTATTAACTAATTGGGTCAAAAACCCACACACACCCGGAGTGTACAACTTCCGGGTTTTTTAATTAATCCACACTTAGCAAAATAGTCCCATAGTCTGTACTATGGGACTATTTTACTTTTTTTATTTTTTAATTTTTTAATAACTAAAATCCCCAAAGGAAAACCTTTGGGGATTTTATCAGCTATTTGCTTGCCACGCTCCGCGTGGCTTATACGCTTATCAGCTTATTCGCTTACCAGCTATTTTATAATCTTAGTAACGACACCGGCGCCGACAGTCTTGCCGCCTTCGCGGATGGCGAACTTGCCTTTTTCTTCCAAGGCTACCGGGGTAATAAGCTTGACGACCAACTTAACGGTATCGCCAGGCATAACCATTTCCTGGCCTTCCGGCAAGGTAACTTCACCGGTCACGTCAGTGGTGCGGACATAGAATTGCGGCTTATAACCCTTAAAGAACGGGGTGTGGCGGCCGCCTTCTTCTTTGCTCAAAATATATACTTCAGCTTCAAATTCAGTGTGAGGGGTAATAGAACCGGGCTTGGCCAAAACTTGGCCGCGTTCTACTTCTTCCTTTTTGGTACCGCGGAGCAAAATACCGGCGTTGTCGCCAGCCATACCGGAGTCGAGCTGCTTGTTGAACATTTCAATACCAGTAACAACAGTCTTGGTGGTGGGGCGAATACCGACTATTTCTATTTCGTCGGAAAGCTTTATTTCACCGCGTTCAATGCGTCCGGTAACCACCGTGCCACGGCCTTCAATGGAGAAAATATCTTCAATAGGCATGAGGAACGGCTTGTCGGTTTCGCGTTGCGGATCAGGGATATAAGTGTCCAAAGCTTCTACAAGCTTCATAATGGCGCCTTCGCCAATTTCGGAAGAGTCGCCTTCCAAAGCTTTTAAGGCAGAACCCTTTATAATAGGGGTGTCTTTGCCCGGGAATTGGTATTTGGTAAGAAGGTCACGAATTTCTTCTTCAACCAACATGAGCAATTCTTGGTCTTGGACCATGTCTACCTTGTTCATGAACACCACAATGTACGGCACGCCGACTTGGCGGGCGAGCAAAATGTGTTCGCGGGTCTGGGGCATAGGGCCGTCAGCAGCCGAAACTACGAGAATGGCGCCATCCATTTGGGCGGCACCGGTAATCATGTTCTTAATGTAGTCGGCGTGGCCGGGACAGTCTACGTGGGCGTAGTGGCGCTTTTCGGATTCGTATTCTACGTGCGCGGTGTTAATGGTAATACCGCGGGCTTTTTCTTCCGGAGCGTTGTCAATTTGGTCATACGCTTTTGCTTTGGACTTGCCGGACTTGGCAAGTACTGTGGTAATAGCCGCGGTAAGAGTGGTCTTGCCGTGGTCTACGTGACCGATAGTTCCCACGTTAACGTGGGTTTTGGAACGGTCAAATTTTCCTTCTGCCATGAAAGATTCCTTTCCTAATTAGATTTAAGATGTAAGTTTTAAGATTTAAGTGGCTGCAAAAGCAGTACTTTAACCTGCTAACTTTAGCCTTTAATCTAATTCCGCCCGAGACCCCCCTCATCACTGACGCATATCGATAAAGCGCCAATGCTGAGGGTATCTCTTTTTTCCCGAATAGTCGGGATCCAGGGACGTTTATTAATGTTAATACGCAAAAAAATTTTACCTTAAATTAGCCCGCCTGTCAAACCGACCAATACGATTTAAATTTGTAGTTTGCCGATTTATCGGCCCATGTCTACAAAAGCCCATAAATGGGCAAACTGCACCCTCACCTGTCCGTATAACGGACATCCTCTCCCCTCGCTGCATCGGG
>CAYOXN010000001.1:29666-32267 GCA_964407965.1 uncultured Candidatus Saccharibacteria bacterium | reverse complement strand
CACTGTTCACTGTCCACTGATCACTAGTTTTGTTTTCCTAACACCTAAAACCTAAAACCTAACACCTAATTACATGGTAAATGTAAAAAAACAACTCTGGCATGTGTTCCTGTGGCTGAACTGGGCTATAATTGCCTGGTTTTGGTGGGACAGTTTTGGCAACAGCCTGCGCCTTGGCCCGGCCAATGTGCTGGTTGCCATAGGCAGCCTTATAGGCTTGTCCGCGGCTTACTTGGTCTTACTGCAATTCTTTTTCATGGGTAGGACGCCCTGGATAGAACGCTTGTTCGGTTTGGACAAGCTTTCACGCGTCCACCACCAAGCGGGCAAATACGGCATATTGCTTATTGTACTCCATCCGTTCTTCATATTGTGGGGTTATAGCAGTTTGGGCAAAACCAATTTCCTTGCCCAATTTTGGCAATTTATTTCCACTTCCGACGACTTGTTCCTGGCTGCTGCGGCTGTGGCCGGGTTCCTTGCCGTGGTCATAACCTCGCTTGTTATAGTCCGCAAACGCCTGCGGTATGAGTCGTGGTATGCAGTACATTTGTTGGCCTACCTTTCGGTTTTTGGCTCTTACGGCCACCAAACCGAGCTGGGCACCACGCTTACTTCGCACCAACTCTTTTATTGGTACTGGATAGCCTTGTATGTTTTTGTATTTGCCAACCAGTTGTTGTTCCGCTTCCTGAGGCCAATTTACAATACGTATAAGCACAAATTCTTTGTCCAAAAAATAGTGAGGGAAAATTACAACACGGTTTCGGTATATATTGGCGGCATAAACCTTTCGGCCTTCCACATTTTTCCCGGCCAATTTATGATTTTGCGTTTCTTTACCAAACAGCTTTGGTACCAAGCCCACCCGTTTTCACTGTCCATTATGCCGGACGGCAACACTTTGCGCGTCACCGTTAAGGAACTGGGCGACTTTACCAAACAGGTCGCAGCCATTCCACCCGGCACGCGGCTCATGATAGACGGCCCTTACGGGGTGTTTACCGACCTGTTCAGCCTTTCTAACAAAGCTCTTTTAATAGCCGGCGGCATAGGCATAACGCCCTTGCGCTCGCTTATGGAAGATATGCTCAACAAAGGCAAGGACTTGGTTTTGCTGTATGGCAACCGCACCGAGCAAGATATAGTTTTCCAAAAAGAACTATCCGAATTGTCAAACCGGTTTCCTGCACAAGTAGTTTATGTTTTAAGCGAAGAAAAAAATTTCCCTGGCGAGAAAGGGTATATAGACGAAGAAAAAATTAAGCGGTTGGTTCCCGACTATGCCGCCCGGGACATATTTGTCTGCGGCCCGCCGCCCATGATGGATAAAATTATTGGTATGCTCAAACGCTTAGGCGTTCCCCAAAAATTCGTCCACTACGAAAAATTCTCCTTGAGTTAATTTCTAATAAACACCCGAAAGGGGCTGTCCAATAACTTGCTTTTAAGATAGAATCTCATAATTTTGAGCAGATTGTCGCAAAGAATTTTTGTCATCCCTACGGGAGATCTGCCGTAGGCATGAACGTTTAGCCAAAGCTAAGCGGAAAAAATTTTTGCGGCAAGATGAGAGCATGATGGTCGGGCTTAGCCCGACCAAGCTCATGTCCAAAATTATGAGATTATTGATAAAATGAAGTTTTGGGGCAGCCCCGATAGGGTGTTTTTTATTTTATCGGCCCCAATGCTTCGGTTAAACCCCAGGACGCGCGCAATAGCTTATGTTGTAATTTTTTTCCCTATTTGTTGTATAATAAAGTGCATATGCCAAACCAAAAAGACGCACTACCTAGGTCAGGAAGCACCCAAACCGACGAACAACTCGCCACGGCAATCCAAGCTGGCCAGATTGCCATTTTTGGCGAACTGGTTGAGCGGTACGAACAAAAACTTATCCGATACGCCAAACGTTTTCTCTTTGGCTACGAAGACTCCCAGGACATGGTCCAGGACGTATTGTTAAAAGCTTACGCAAACCTAAACAGCTTTGACACGAACCGTAAATTCTCTTCGTGGCTTTATCGCATTGCCCACAACGAATTTATAAATGCCATAAAAAAGAAAGGGCGGGAACCGCTCTCATTTTTCGACCCCGATACGCTTTTCCCCCACCCTACCGACCCACACCAGGCCGATACCGAATTAAACCGGCAAGAGCTAAAAAATATCATTGAACAAGGCCTCAACCAACTGGATGCCAAATACCGCGAACCCTTAGTCCTGTTTTATTTTGAAGACCTCGACTACCAAGCCATTGCCGAAATTATGCATATTCCGGTTTCTACCGTAGGCGTGCGCATAAAACGCGCAAAAGAGACACTGCAAAAATTAATCACACCCTAATGCAAGAACAACCTCCCCAAAAAACATTGCGCGAGAACATATTGTCAGCCATACAAACCGGAAAAGTCCACATGCGGCCGCGCTGGCATTTTGTTTTAAAAACCATATTGCTAGTAGTAGGGACGGTATTGGCTTGCCTTACTGTTATATATTTGGTTAGTTTCACTATTTTTATACTCAAGCAAAATGGTTCATGGTTTGCACCGACTTTTGGCTTGCATGGACTGCGGGCTTTTTTACTTTCTTTACCATGGC
>CAYOXN010000001.1:21932-29656 GCA_964407965.1 uncultured Candidatus Saccharibacteria bacterium | reverse complement strand
ATAATTTTAGAAATCCTAATAAGGCGCTATGAATTTGCGTATGGTAAGCCGCTTATGTATTCAGTTTTGGGTGTAGTGGTTTTAGTTCTGGTTGGTGGTTTAGCCTTAGCCATTACCCCATTACACAAAGGTTTACTTAATCAGGCCCGCAACGAACAGTTACCCTTTGCTGGCGCGTTTTACAAACACTTTGACAGGCAACCCCGTGGGGACATAGAAACTGGTTTAGTCACCTACTTAAGGGAAAACGGGTGTAATATAGAAAATCAAAGGCATGAAAACCTAGAAATTATTATAACCCCACAAACTCGTTTGGGTCCTGGTACAAAATTGGATATAGGCGACATTATAATGGTGCTTGGCCGTAGGGAGCAAAATATTTTTTATGCCGAGGGAATACGGGAAGTCCCAGAAATATTACCCCCAAGAGGATATATGAAATAATTTAATTTCTAAGGTGTAGTAATAGTTACCAACGTCCAAGACGTAATGGATCCACGATCTTGGACAGAGGTATTAAAATTAATCTTTAAAATATGAAAAAGAAATTGGCAGCATATGCAATACTTCCTGTTCTAGCCCTCGCCACTTTAGGTGCAAGCACTGCTTCAGCCCACGGTTGGTTTGGTTTTGGCCAAGCCCAGACCCCGGAGCAGGTTGCCCAGGTACACACGCAGATGTTCCAGCAGCAGGCCGACTTGCTGGGGGTGAGCGTCGAGGATATAAAAAATGCCTGGGCCCAGGGTAAAACGCTCGAGGACCTGGCTACCGAAAAAGGCATTACCCTAGAACAGCTCCGCCAAAAAATGCAGGAGCAGAGGCAGGCCCACATTAAAACCCAGCTCCAGCAGTTAGTGAGCCAGGGGGTCATAACCCAAGCCCAGGCTGACCAGCGCTTACAGGTTATGCAAACGCAGGGAGCTAACGGTAAAATGGGCAAGGGCTTTGGCCGAGGCATGCATGGCATGGGCTTTTAAACCAAATTTCCGGACTCGAATACGAAACTACCACATGCAGCCAGCATGTGGTAGTTTTTTCAGTCTTATTTACCTTAAGTGAATGAGGTTAAGTATTTGTGCGCCAAAAAAAGCCGCATAGGCAACAAGCAGCCACCTACCCTCCGCGCGGGAAATGGCGTTTTTAGAACGTGCGGCAAAATAAAAACCTGCAAAACCAATTCCCATTATAACCGCGGTGGCCATAAATTCCGTTGGTTCGACATGGAAACTGCCGTTTAAAAATGGCAGGAAGGCAAATATAAGGGTATTGGTTACCGTAGAACCCAGGTAGTCGCCAAACGCAATGTCTTGGCGTTTTTTTAAAATGGAACGTATGGCAATAACCAGCTCGGGAATATTTGTCCCAATAGAGAGCGCAATAAGCCCAATTATGGAACTGGGTACGCCAAAATAACCTGCAAAATATACGGCTTCCTCCACAAGCAAGTGCCCGGCCAAAAAAATAAAACCCGCCCCAAAAAGTATTTTAACCGCATCGTTAACCGTTGCCGTGCGGGAATTTACCAATTCTTTTTCTACGGCCTTAACTACACCTTTTACGGAGCCGGTGTGTTGCTTGCGGATAAAATACAACAAAGTGCCATACGCCAACACACACAGTAAGCCGTCACTCCTGCTTACGGTACCGTCGAGCAGCAACAGTACGGGCAAAAGAATAACCAAAAGCGCCAAACCCAAATTGCGCTTCCGGAGCGTGTTGCGCAGTTGGATGCCATTTCCCACTATAGCCAGCATGGGGACAATAAACAGCAATATGACCAGCGACGCGCCCACCACATTGCCGGCTGAAACCTGGGGACTGCGCTCCAAACTGGCGTTAACCATGACAGATATTTCGCTAATGGACGTAAGAAAACCCAAAACAAAAAAAGCCACGGTAAAACCATTTTGGTGGAAGCGTTTGGCTACATTGTTTACCGATTCTATGAGCAATCCGGCAAAAAACCAAACAATGGCAATGGCAGCTAAAAAAAGACTGGCATGGGACAAAAAACTCATAATTATACGGCGTAATAATATTTAAAAATAAAAGTCTTACACTTTGGGTATAAGTAGTCTACCAGGAAAATTCTTTCTCGTGTAGACTATAAAGGCCTTGGTTGTATGGTCGATACCAAAACAGAATAATTTAAAAATAAAGAGAAAGGAAAAACATGAAAAAATATTCTTCGTTCGTTGGCCTCGTTATGGCCATAAGTCTTGTACTCCCCACGGCAGCAGGCGCAGCTGCACCCATAGTTGTAACGCCCGTTGACCAACAAGGTTGGTCTACGGCTGATACCCGCGTAGGCGGCGCGGTTAATTTTGTAGCCGATGCCACAGCGCCTTCTGGCGTTGGCGCCTTACAGCTCACTACCGACGCAACGAACGCTGCAAAGGCCCAATACATGCACGAGACTTCAACACCCATAGCTAATGTTACCGAACTTAGTTACTACACCAAACAAAATAGCGCTTCATTTAGCGGTGGTGACGCTTCTTACCAAGTTGCGGTCATGCTCAATGGTACCTCAGGCTTTACCACGTTGGTTTTTGAACCGTACGAAAACGGTACCGTTACTGCCGGTTGGCAATCTTGGGACGTAGATGCCGGACAGTTCTGGTCTTCCCGCACGGTTACCTGCTCTAACGGCGGCGTAATTGCCGGCGCAGGCGGCGCCCCATTTTATACCTTAAGCCAAATTGCTACTATGTGTCCGCAAGCGGTTGTAATAGGTTTTGGGGTAAATATTGGGACCTATAACCCCAGTTACGACGTGGAAACCGACCTGGTGAGCTTTAACGGCACGGCTTACGACTTTGAACCGGCCATAAGCCCAACCACTAAAGACTCTTGCAAAAACGGCGGCTGGCAAACGTTTAATGCCCCCACCTTTAAAAACCAAGGGCAATGTGTGAGTTACGTAAACCACATGAATTAACAGCCTGCTCCTAATCCACCCTCCACGGTCTCCGTGGGGGGTGGTTTTTAAATAAAAAAGCCTGGTTGAAATTCAACCAGGCTACGCAAACTATACAGGCCCTAGGGCGACCGAACCTTCGGCCGGCACAGGGCTTGATGGATTAGTTTTTGGTTGAGCGGGAGCCGGTTCCTCGGTAACCGGCTCGGCATACAAGCGGTTAAACTCTGTAATCCGTTCGGGTTTTATCCCTTGGAATTCCAAGTATGGCCACAGGGCACGGCCGTCCCGGTCTTTCTCCGCAAAGCTAGCGCCATGCTTCTCAAGCAGACGGACTACCCTTACAAGCTGGGTTAAATCGGCTCCCGAATTTGACAACCCCCTTGCCAAAAAGTGGTGCAAAGCCGGAACAGGTAGACAGTCCAGCCGCATCCCCTTCTCAAACAAGAAAGTTAGCATTTCCACACTTTGGGGTTTGTGGGCAGATTCCGCTGCGTCCCAGGCTGTGCAAGGCACATCTTGGGAAGTTGGGCCGTTGGCTACACGGAGCCCGCGAGAAAATAAACTGTGCAGCAGTTCCATATCACCCTCCCATACCCCAAAGCCAACAACACCCGTAGAATGCTTGAGAGGTACAAAATTCAAATCCGCACCCAGGGCCATGAGTCTGTCCACTTCGGTTAGGCGCTCAGGAAGCGGTTTGTCCGCGTTCGTCCTCAAATACGATTCTATGGAATTGTTTAAACCGGAACGACTCACTAACTTCTCGGTGGAAATTACCCAACCGCTCAGGCCGTTGTCTTTAGTGACCTTGTGCCAAAGTGCCGTGAGGCCGTACTCTTGCTCTTGAAGGCCACATAAAATGGTAAAACCTTGTTTAATCCACGTCCTGCTGCAGTCGCCGTCTATAGAGCCGTAAACATATACCAACTCACCAGGATGAAAACTCGGCCTAAAAACCGCGTCCACCCCCAGGCTGGTATGTTCAGTGACTTTAGCCGTGCCGCGTTTGGCCATGTACTTGCCCTGTTCGGTACTTACCCACTCGCCTTCAGCAACCACCCCTACCTTAGTGAGTGTGTCTATGGACTGCTCGGGTACTTCGGGCGGACTTTCGTACAAATCCACCTCGCGCAGTGCTATCCACTTTTCGCCACAGCAGGGTTCTACGTCATTCTTGTACTCAGGCGGCGTACTTGGCCCGCTGCCCACCACCTCCTCTCGGGAAGTGTAAGGCCGCGGTTGTGTACGGTAATAAACCTGCCCTTGCCCGTTCTCTTGGGAGTTCGTACCATTATCTTTGGTTGAGGTAGCAAGTAGAAGCAGAACAAACATAACTCCAAGGAAAGATAGAAAACCAGTATCACCAGTGGAACCCTGACCAGAGGAACTCCCAACTGCACCGGTATAACTAGAACTTTCGGAAGAAGAATATTCGTAAGAGCTGTTGAAAGAACTTTCCGATTCCCTTTCGCTTTCATCTTCTTCCTCTTCTTCACTTGCTGAATCACTATCGTCTAAGTACCCGAGCAGGAACAGCGCCGCTAATGCGCCACCCTCATTACCGTCGTAGTGGGCTATAGGTGTTTGGGTTAGCGTATTATAATATTGTTCTTTCCAAACATAATCCTTTTCATCATCGATGTATGCGAGGGACTGGTTATCATAGTGAAAATACCTATCCGTCCATATCTTTCCGTTTTCATACCACGCCACAGGTTCATTAGGATAGTTAGTATCAATAGAGTCATATACTTCACCATCTTCATAGCAACCAATGGCGTCCATTTTAAACCCCGGGTAATAGCCAGCCCAAACATACCCTTTACCATCATGCACACCGTAGCAAGCCACGGCTTCACTCTCAAAAATATGGTGATCTTTCAACCACACATGAGATACTTCTATATCCATCGTCGCACCCTCCCTTTAAGTTGTGAAGTTACTAACCGCAACTTAACATATAATACTACCCTAAACCTCCCGCTAAGTCAAAGCTGTTGGCGGTATTATATAACATAAAAACCCCCACCAGCGGGGGTTTGTGGGTTACAGCACTAAACTGTAACTGCAAAAAGTATTGTAAGGGCCAATAAGCCAAAGAAGATTGCCAGGAAAATTATAAAAGCTTGCCTGCCTTTTTTAAAATTTACTTCGGGCTTCTTGGGGGAATCTTCGCCAAGGACACTAGACAGTATTTCTTTAGCCTGTTCGGCTTGGTTGGTTTTTACATACACTCCCCATACGTTGTTTGGCAATACCGCCAAAGTTTTGTAACCCGTAAAGTTACCCACCGGGGAAACAACCTGGACAAGGTTTTCTATGCCTTGAGCTTTTAAAAGTTGGCCGGCCATTTCGGCCTCGTGGTTGGTGTTAAACACCCTCACCACCACCGCGAGGCTTTGTTGTGTTTGGGTCATATAAAAATAAAAATTAAAGCCAACTAGGAACTTAATAATTTTGTCTCAAGGCGTACCTGCTGCTTTGGGTCCCAATGGTTATTGTGTAAGGCTATTAAAAACTCCCGGTATTTCCAAAGTTCTTCTATAGCTTCGGTGCTTATGTCTTGCATGTTTTCTTTTTGCATCATATTTCTGACATATTCTGTCCTATCGTATATTTGGCCATTTCGTGTCCTCTGTTCCCATTTATCCCCTATCTTTTCCATTATCAAAGCAGGGCTCATTTCCAACAAAAACTCATACGAGTACTTATTGTATAGTTCTGTTATTTTTGCAATTGTCTCTTCGCTAAAACTAAAGTCCTTAACGCCAAGAAAGTCTAAAAAACCCCTTGCGTACCCAATATCCTCAAAATTACCCAGTTGAATCCGCTTTTCCAAATCAAAAAACAACGCTTTAATTAAACTGTCTTTTTCCTCGGGCGTAAGGTCAATTCCGGAAAGTTTGGTAACATAACTGTTATAATTTTTAGAACCCATTTCCCCCAAACTATTTATAACTTCCTTTACCACAGGGTTTTTACCTTCCCTACTGTCTCCTTGGTAATGCAATATATCACTCATAAAATTAGTAACTAACTTACCTTATATATACTCTTATTATACCCCTATAATGCCCATAAATAAAAGCCAGCCCTGTAAGGAGCTGACTTTTATTATTCCAAATAATTACTTTAAGATAAACGAGGGTGTAAACGAGGGTGACCATTGCATGGGGGCCTTTGCATAGTCTAACTAAACCCTTGCTAATTTAAGCTATTTATGTTAGAATCTTAAGGCTTTTAGCTTTAGACTTTTAGCTTTTTGATAAAAGTTAAAGGATAAAAGATTAAAGATATTACGGCCCATTCGACTAGCTAAACACTTTACCCCTTTTGATATTATTTATACCGAAAGCTATAATAGTAAAACCGAATGTAGGCAAAGGGAATTAAAAATAAAAAAGAACCATGCGTTAAAGAAATCTTTAATTCCTGGTTTAAAGTAATATGGCCCATTCGTCTAGTGGCTAGGACATCTGGTTTTCAGCCAGGTAACAGGGGTTCGATTCCCCTATGGGCTACCACGAGTTTCCGTTATCGAGGGATGCTGAAGCGTCGACATGCCTAGCAAAGTTCTAAGATGCTGATGCTTTAATAAATTTTCCGATAGTGCAAACTCGCAAAAACACGACCTGTTAACAGGTCGTGTTTTTGTAATATGTCTTAAACTACTGTTTAGTTTCTGACTGCCCGGTTGAAGACCTTTATAAACAGCCAACACCTTTTGTCCAGATTTTATGTTATTTCAAGTTAAACAGACGCAAACTGTTTAAGATTACCAGTATGGCCATAATAGAATCGGCGCCGATGGCCCATTGCAAATCCGCACGCCCTAACAATGCCAATAGCATAAAAAGCGCCTTAATTCCTAAGGATACCCAGATATTCTGCTTCATCGTAATAATGGCTTTTTTGCCCAGCTTGATTACGTAAGGAATGTTAAGGAGATTATTATTCATGAGCGCCACATCCGCTGTCTCAATAGCCACATCGCTTCCCCCGGCCCCCATAGCAATGCCTACGGTCGCGGTTGCCAGGGACGGCGCGTCATTAACCCCGTCGCCGACCATGGCCACATGCTGGTATTGTTTTTTGACCTGTTCGACTTTCTCAACTTTTTCGTCCGGCAACAGAGAAGCATACACTTCGTCTATGGCCAATTCGTGCGCCACAAACCGAGCGGTGTGTTCGTTGTCGCCGGTTACGATGACCGGCTTTATTTTCGCCTTTTTAAGCTGCTGGATGGTTTCTTTTGACTCCGGCCGGATCTCATCGGCAATCGCCAAAGCTCCCATCACCTTGTTACCCTCGCTGACCAGTACCGCAGTTTTACCCTGCCGTTCCAAGTATTCCGTTTTTTCTAACACTTCTTTCCCGGCGTGGCTTTCGGCTCCAATGAATTTTAAATTGCCAATGCAGTGGTCTTGGTCTTCGCAAACCAGGCAGTTCGCCCTGCCGCCCTTACCCGCAAAGTTTTGGTAGGAGTGCATGTCGTGGGCAGCTACGCCCCTGCTTTGGGCAAAATTCATTATGCTTTTAGAAAGCGGGTGGGAAGAAAACTTTTCAATGCCTGCGGCATCGGCAATTACTATTTCTTCGGTAAAGCCGTTAAAAGTGATAACTTCGGATACGACCGGCTCACCCAGGGTCAGCGTGCGGGTCTTGTCAAAAGCCACGGCTTTGATTTTACTCAAAGCTTCCAAATACCTGCCGCCCTTAATGAGCACGCCCCGTTTGGACGCTCCGCCAATAGCCGAGGCGATGGCAACTGGCGTAGAGATAACCAGGGAGCACGGACAGG
>CAYOXN010000001.1:0-21922 GCA_964407965.1 uncultured Candidatus Saccharibacteria bacterium | reverse complement strand
GGCGGAATAGTGGCCATTAGGAATGCCAGGCCAACTACTGTCGGCGTATAGTATTTGGCAAACATGTCGATAAATTCCTGCGCTGGAGCCTTGGAACGCTGGGCTGTTTCCACTAGGCTGACTATTTTAGCAAAGGTGGAATCCTTGCTTTCTTTGGCTGTGACTACTTCCAGATAGCCGTTTTGGTTTAATGTTCCGGCAAAGACTTCGTCGCCCGGGTGTTTTTCCTTTGGTACCGGCTCACCAGTGATGGTGGCCTCATCAATAGATGAGCTGCCCGTGGAGACTTTGCCATCAAGCGGAATAAGGTCGCCGGGACGAATAATAAATATATCGTTAATTTTGACCTGCTCGATTGGCACGGTTTCTCCGCTTTTTAGGGTAGCGGTTTGGGGAGATTTCTTAATTAAAGATTCCACAGCTCTGCGGGAACGCTCAATGCCGAATTCCTCAAAGAACTCAGCCAGGGAAAAGAAAAATATCACTGCCGCGGCCTCGGAAAGCTGGTTGATAAATAAAGCTCCAACGGCGGCTATGGTGACTAAAAAATTGATGTTCAAAAAACGCTGCTTGACCAAACCGCGCACGGCCGCCAAGACTACAAAATAGCCTCCGGCTATTATGGAAAAAATATACAGAAGTTCCACGAACTGCTTAGAAACCTGCAGCCAATCCAAAAGAAAGGCAAGCAGGAATAAACCGCCAGAAATATAAGTCAAAATCTTCTTTAACTGCTTTTTGTTCATAAGATTATTTTACCACTAATATCCCAATGGTCTTATTCAACTTTACCAGTTTTATAGTGAATTGTCCCTTGGTGTTTACCTGAAATCCCAAGGTGCTGTCGCGTTGAGGTTCCACGTAGGTGTCATAATTATAGCCCTCTATTACTACCTGGTCGCGGATTGCGGACGTAAAAGCAATACTGACTCTCTGGCCTTGCTTTGCGGTTATGGTTTTAGGCTCCGGTGAGCCATTGCCAATGTTAATTTGGGCGCTAACATCAATTTGCGGCTGAGGCTCTGTAATGCCGGGAAAAGCCGACCAACCGGTTTCAGGAGAGAGGTTGCCTGAATTCGGCTGAGAAGCGTTGGTGCTGGGCATTGGTTTAGTTATCTGTTCTACATTCGGTTCAGATAAATTTGCAGCCTGACTTTGGCTGTTGCTTTCGTAAACGGTTGCCTGTATTCCGCTAGGCCTTGTGAACGCATAAACCACACCAGCTGTAAGTATAAGAAGTATTATAATAATTAATTTTTTCATAACGGATCGGTGTTATTTATAACTTTGTGGGAAAGCCGCCACATGCCCCACCATCCGAGCAATGCAAGAGGAAGCGCGGTCCACATACCCGGGAAGTACCCATACGGCTCATTTGTGAGGAATGGAAATACGATGTAATGTGCCAGCTCGATAAGCCCGGTTGAAGTAAAAAATGTCCATGCCAGATAATAACCGATGTCGTGGCCTCGCTTCACGAGATATGGCACAAGAAGCCACGCGCCGATTGGCAGAATCAAAAGCGAAGTTACCAAGAGAGGCGTGACTTCTGGAACGGGAATGCCGGTGATTTTATCCCCGACGACCTCAAAGAATTTCATTCGATTTTCTTCCACTTTGTGCAGGAGAATAAATACCAAAAGAGTTGCCCAGTACGGAGCCCGAATAGCGCTGTATGATACTTTTGTCGGAAAAAAGAGCCACAGGAAAAATCCGGCAAGATAGCCTATGAAAAAGAGCAGCGCGATTAACCACCCGGTATATAAATAACCAAATAGTGGTATAAGAAGCGAAAAAACGAATGCAAAAATGATAGTTAATGGTTGTTTTTTCATAATACCCTTATTTTCTCCACGTTATCGTTCATTATTTTTCGCACAACCTGTGCAAAAAGGAATCTCTTGATGCCGGACAAATTGCCGCCAAATTTGCCATAGAAAGCATCCGGTGAATCAAAGACTCCAAAATCCCTGACAATGCCTTCTTTTTGGATGTACGTATTGCATTCTTTCCATTCGTTGGGGATATCCTGAAAATTTTTCACATCAACGCCGTAGCCGCAAAAGCTGCCCGAAGGGTTTCCAAACTTAGACTTCAAACCTTTCAAGTATGCCTTATCCAAAATCAGGCCTTCCATCTCAAACCATGTGCCGTTATAGCATACTTCCGCCCAGCTATGGATAATCTCATTTGGCGCCAGGAAGTACGCTATTCCGTTTATCAAACCCTTCTGCAGTTCTTTATGGATGGAAAAACCGTGGAACTTGCACGGGATACCTACCGCCCGGAGCAGCGCCATGAACAAAATCGTCTTCGTGTTACATTGGCCGTGCCCGTCACGCAGAATCCCGGAGGCTGGCAAATCGTCTGACTCGTTATAGCCGAAGCGGATGTCGTCTTTGACAAAATTATAGACGCTTAGGATTCTGTCCTTTTCCGGCAATGGGAGCCAATTTTTATCCCTGACCAGCTTTTGTATGTCCGGATTGTTATAATCCAGCAATTTTGTGGGTTTTAAGTATGTTTGCATTCCTTTCATACTATGATTTTAGCAGAAAATTAATTTATTCACTTTAAGCTACCGCAGCTTTTCCGGCCCCACGGCCCGGTCGTACCTTCGGCCGTCAAACATGATGGTGGGAATTTTGATAGTCTGGATTGTGTTTTCCACCATGTCTTTCTGCCGATCCAAGCTATCTTTCACCTGACCTGATCGCGCGGCTTCCTTAATCTGCTGCAGCTGGGATTCGGAATAACCCATGTCTTTCAGCCACGAAAGCAGCAAGATCTCCGTTTCCTGCTCCGTGTAAGCCACGTTGATTTTTTCCTGGAAGGAGATACCGTCCGTGTCTTTGCCCGTAAACACCTTTTCCAAGATCTGCCAGTCAGCCGGGACAGCAGTATCTAGAGGGTAAAGCTTTACAGCTTCGGTGTAGGACGCAATGAGCCTTGAATGGGGAAAGCGGTAACCGTTCTCGTGCCTGGCGTCAGGGATGGGATAGACCAGGTAGGTCAGGTTATATCTCTCGGCAAACCCTGTCTGTTTGATGTTGCCAAATAGCTTGGCGCAAAACTTACAGCCCGGGTCAATGATTTCCAAAGCCGTGGGCTTAGCTGGGTCGTACGGTTTATAGTAGGTATTGGAATCAGAAACGTATTCTTTTGCGTCCCAGGTTTTCAACCGGTTCGGTATCCTGCTGACCGTCTGGCCAAAGGTCGTTACCCCGTCTGTTGCCCAGGTTACGACCCGGCCGGTTTTGAGCGATGCCCAAAAACCCGGCTTGCCAGTGTTAAGGCCGCAGGCTTCGCCGCCTAGCGAGCAGGATTCGGCGTTGTTAGGGTTGCAGGTATCGTAGACAAACAGGTTAAGCCCGCTGTTGACCACGATCACTAGGCTCCAGATGCTTAGAGCGACAAACAGGACAGAAAACGCACCTATCCAGCGGTCTAAAAAGCGGGCCAGTCGGGGCCTGGTCACTACCAAACGGCCCAACAGCCTGCTTTTCATTTCTTCCTGAAAATTGAGGTCGCAGGGCTTGAGTCTTATCTTTTTCCATACGCACTGCCAAGCCCGCTTGGCGAGCTGGCGGTAGCTGGCAGAGAAGATGCCCAGGATGGCAAAAATAATGAATGCGGCAATGCAAAACATAAATTAGGTATTAATGAGTATTTTTTCCAGCGTCTGCACAAAGGCTTCCGTTTCTTGTCTTGTGTTATGGAGTCCCAAAGAAACCCTGAGCAGGGGTGGGTAGTTTTTTAGGTTCTTGAGGTAATAGTGGCAGCAGAAATAGCCGCTGCGCACCATGATGTTTTGGGCGGACAGGAATATGGCCAGGCGGTGGGCGTCTACTTTCTCCGAGTAAAAGCTTAAAATAGGACTGGGTGACTGGTTGATCAGTCGGATTGAGTCCATGGCAGATAGCTTGCCAAACAGATATTGGGAGAGTTGCGCTTGGTGCGCGCTTTGGTCGATTCCTTCCGGCTTGTAACTTAAAAGCCACTTTAAGGCGGCAGAAAGCCCGGCGATTCCGGCAAAGTCCTGCAGACCAGGCTCCAGTCTCGCGGGCAGGTCTTCTGGGGCAGTAACCAAACTGTACTCCTGCTCAAACACATCTTCCACCATGCCGCCGCCAATGAACTTGATGTCCAGTTCTTCCAGCAAACTTTTCCTTATTACAATAACCCCTAGACTGGGGCCATACAGCTTGTGGCCGGAAAATGCCAGGGCGTCAAAGTCGATGCCGCGCACCAGATTCCTGTCGTGGCCAAGCGACTGGGCGGCGTCAAGAATCAAGATACCGCCGCTGGAATGTGCGTCTTCAGCGATGTCTTTCCCATTACGCAAAATCCTGCCGTCAATGTTAGAGGTGGTGTTCAGCACTACCACACTACCCTTAATGTCATATGGGTCATATTCCAAACTGCCGTCTGAAGATCGCCTGAGCACTGCGCGAGGAACGCCCAGCCTCTTGGCAGCGGTCATAGTAGGAAGGAATACTGAATTGTGCTCGATTTCTGAAGTAACCACCTTCCCAAAACGCCCGGGCAGCTGGCTGAGCAGGAGGTTTAATCCATAAGTCGTGTTTAGGGTGAAGGCAATGGTATATTCTGAGGCTGGTTTTCCGACTAGAGCCAACACCTGGTTTCTGGCTTCCTCTATCATCCGGTCGACTTTTAATCCCCACTCATACTTAACCCGGCCGCCGCACGCGTTGTAGTTGCGGAAGTAGTCAGCCATAGCATCAATCACGGGCTGGGGGCGCAATGTCTGGCAGGCTGAATCCAGATAGACAGCTTTGCTGTCCAGGTATTCAAAATCAGGCGTTGTCCTCGTGGTATTCGGCTGGTGTTTATTAAAGAATCCCATAATTATGATTGCGGGGTTTCCTGAAGAATTTTATCTATCTTTTCCTTGAGAACCTCATACCGCTGGACTCCGGGCAGCGTTTCCCCATTAAAGAAGAAGGTGGGCGTGGAATTAACGTTTAAGGTATTGCCGTCGGCCACATCCCTCTGGATCATTGGCATAAACTGTTCGTCCTTGATGGACTGGTTAAATTTTGCCGCATCAAGCCCTAATTCCAAGGCATATCCCTTGAACATTTCCACAGCCTTATTTTGGCTGACCGGGCGCTGGTCGCTGCCCCACGCGTCCTGGTTTTCAAATAGTTTGTCCTGCATCTCCCAGTACTTGCCCTGCTCGCCTGCAGCGGCAGCGGCCAGAGCGGCAACCTTGCTGTTCTTGTGGCTGGGCAGGGGGAAGTAGCGCTGCACGAAGTTGATTTTGTCGCCGTACTCCGCGCGCAGGCGCTTGGTTACCGGATGTGCCGCCCGGCAGGCCTCGCACTGGAAGTCCAAAAATTCCACGATCGTGACTTTGGAATCCTTGTTGCCCCAGCGGTAGCTGTCCTCGCGGATTAATTTGCCAGCATCCGCCACTTTGCTGCTGTTTTCCGAGGCTGTAGGTTCCAGATTGAACAGAATAACCCCCAAAGCAAGAACGGCAAGAACTATGCCGCCAATTACAAAAAACTGTTTTTTCATAATGTCAATGAAAATTAATAGTGTCTAGCATTCTGTTACTTGGACAGCATCTGGTCCAGAGTGGCCTTGAAAGACGCGTAGGGCTGGGCTCCTACGACTTTAGTTGCGGTAATGTTGCCGTCAGCGGAAGATTTGCCGATAAAAACAGTCGGCGTACCCGACACTCCCGCGGCCGAGCCGTCAGCCGTATCTTTGGCGATTTCGTCCTTGTACTTTTCCGAGTCCAGGCAGCTTTTGAACTTGCCGGCGTTTAATTGTAAGTCAGTGGCAATTTTATAGAGTTCGTCTTTGGCTAACCCCTGGCCGTTGGACTTGGTCCGGTTAAAGACCTCGTCGTGATACTTGTAATAAACCGCGTCCCCGCCTTGCTCCCGGGAGCAGTTCGCGGCCATGGCCTCAGTGATGGCCAGCGGGTTATGGAAGGGTAGCGGGTAATCCCGAAATACGATTTTCAGCTTGCCAGTGTCCACGTAATTCTTTTTGATTTCCGGAAAGGTTTCCGTAAAGTAGCGCTTGCAAAACGGGCACTCGTAGTCGGAAAACTCAATCAGGGTAAGGGGCGCGTTCTTGTTTCCCAGCACCGGGTCGTCATCCGCTGACACCTTGACCGGGCCGGAATCAGGCTGGGGCGCTGGAGCCTGGGCGGGCTGTGGCTGATTTTGGTTTAGAGCCGGGGCATTTGCGAATTCCGCCGCGCCTGAACCGCTAAGTCCTTTAGTAATGAATGCCTTCGTGCTGTAAAAGATTGAGGCTGAAATTAATATTGCTCCGAATAAGATGGCAGCAGGCAGCAGATAACCTGGCCTGAATGAAGTCTCTGAAGTTTCTACTAAATTCTCTGTTGACTGTTCGTTATGTTGTTGGTTGTGTTGTTTGCTAAGCATTTGTTTTCAAGTTACTTTTTGGGGGATAACAAAAAACCGATACCATATCATAAAGAAAAACGTGGTACGGTAGCGGCTTTACAGGGCAAAGATGCGGGGATTGAGTAATCCTTGCGAAAAAGCTTGTATTAAGTAGTTATGTAGTCGCGTTAGAAATTGAAAACAGAACCATTTCCTTATGCCTGCCTGATACAGCGGGGTAGCTCCAAAAAAGACCAGAACAAACCCGAGCAAGGCAATCAGCAAGCCTGAAAAAACCTTTACTGCAAACGAGTCATCCAAGAGGCTAAACCCCAAAGTGTCCTGGCTTAGCTGCGTAGAGCCGCAGTTATGGGCAGACTGCCCTGCCTGGCACTCGTCTTTTCCAACCAGCAAGTTATAACTGTGGGTGTCCCCAGGCATCTGGCAGAAAACCGTAAACCCTACGGTTAAAAAAGCAATCAGTATTAAAAAGATAAGTATAATCTTATTTGGTTTTAACACAAATTTGCCAGTTGTCATGTTGGTATTATACCATTTTATGGCAGGGTTTCAAAACAACGCTTTAAAAGCGTTGATAGACAAATCAAGAACACGCCTTTATTAATCGGATACTTTTATTTTCTAATATTAGTGTGCTTTTCAAACTTCCTAGAAACTCACGTTTTTCCACCGCACTTCCAGACTTAAGCAAGTACTTAGCATAATCTTTTGGGTTAATTACCGGTTGTTTTTTCATTTCTATCCTATCCTTTCCCAGCATAGCTTGAAATTTGTTATACCGCTCAAATTCCTGGTCAATTTGGTGCCTAATAGTTAGCTCATTTACATCTACCTGGTCTACTAGTTTAATCAATTGGTCGATTAACTCTTCCTCCCGCAAGTATCCGCCTTTGCACTTCAAATCCTTCGCCCGGGTACAGCCATAATAGATATACCTGGCCGTAGTGCCATCTTTGAGCTGCTTTAACTTATCCTGGGCAGTGATGCCCGAGCCGCAGTGCCCGCAAGTGATAAGTTTTGTGAAGGCAAATTCTTTCACGTTGTAAGCATGACCCTCTTTGTTTAATTGCTCCTGGGCTTTTTCAAACAGCTCCCGTGTAATTATTGGTTCATACTTACCCGTATACCATTGGCCGCTGTTCTCCGGCCATTCGTGGACTCCGTAGTACATAGTCCTTTTTAGGATCCGGTAGATGTTGCCAAGTGATAAATACTTGCCGTTCTTGGTCGTAAATTTCATTTCGTCTTTCAGCCAGAAGTACAGCTCCCTGCCACTTGAATGCTGGTTGACTACCCGCTCGAACATTTTCTTGATAATCGGCGCTCTTTTTGGGTCGATAATCAGCGATCCCTTCTTATCAGTTCGGTTTTCGTTAAGGTAGCCAGTAGGTGCGGGTCCTGGCCACATGCCCATTTCCACCCTGGCCCTCAGCCCTCTTTTGACGTTGACGCTTTTGTTGTCGTTCTCCAGTTTGGCCTGGCTACAGAGAATCATGAGCAGGAATTTTTCGCTTGGCGAATTGGTAAATTTCTGACCGTAAGTCCTAATTTCCAGCAGCAGCTTTTGGTCCATTAAATCCACCAAGCTGCCCAAGTCTCCGGCATTCCTACTCAGCCTGTCCGGTGCCCAGGTTAAAATGGCATTGAATTTACCGGACCTAATATCCGCCACCATTTCATTAAAAGTCTCCCTCTGACCGGAAGCTTTAGCTGAATGGCTTTCCCGTTTAGTCTCTACTATAGTAAGACCTTCCCGCTCGGCAATCTGGAGCATCTCCTTTATTTGGCTATCTATAGAAAGGATCTGCTTTTCCTCCTGCTCAGTTGATTTTCTGGCATAAAGGCAATACTTAATAGGAACAGACGGGGCAGCAGGGTTGGCTGCCCTGGTCTGCTCTAAAACCCCTTGTAATGCTTGGTTGTCCATATTCCTTTGGTTAATGCTTACAACCAAAGGAATGACAGAATGCCGATGCCTTGTCTAGCCCTGGAAAGTAGATAACTTGTCGGTAACTCATATCAGGAAGATCCTTGGTACCACCGGGGGCTTCTCAATGACACTTAGTACTAAAGTTGAAAAAGCGTCCGCCAAGTCATCGTGCCTTTCAATGCCAAAGTTTACGATTTGATTGATGAGTTCTTCCGCGCCTTTTTTAGGGAACAGCACTTTGCCGCTCTTAATTAAGTAAGCGGTCAACACTAAACGACTGCGCTTGTCCTGGTTTCCCGGCCGGGTGGCTATGACCTCATGGATACCTTCGTTTTCCAGCTGCTGGGGTAATGCTTTCTGGTAGGCTACATCTTCTACCACAAACGTTGGATAAAAGGCACCTTCAGATTTGTAGGATACGTTTAGGGCTTTGCACAAATCCACGGTTTCCGGAAAAGATATCTTACGGTTAATGACTTCCGGCAAGATGTAAATTTTGGTTTCAGGGCCATCCCCAAACAGCCAACCTATGACCATGGCCGTGTAGTCGGCATCCTCGCGTTTGGAAATGGCCAAGTCCACCCCAATCCGAATACCGGTGTATTTGGTGTAGCCAAATTGGTCTTGGATATTCTTGTCAGGCAATTTGTCGTAATACTGTATCCACTCCCGTTTAATGGCCTGAGCTTCGTCTGGCATAATATGCAGCAAATACTCCTGCTGCCATGCGCGTTCATCGCCAATCTTTCTTTGCAAATCTTCAATCTTTTCGTAGCTGCCAAATTTGCCGCTCCACAGCGGCTCGCCACGGTCGTTCAGAAGCGGGTAACAGCGGTACAGGCCATTGCGCTTACCGTCTTTAATACTGTCAATGAGCCGCATGAGCAGACAGTCTTCGTGAAGAAGTGTTCCTAAGACCATAATCTTGGTTTGCTGATCGCCTAAGGGCAGGATGTCCCGGGTAAACCACTGGAAAGTTTTACCCCGTCCTTCTTTGGTTTTGACCATGGTGGAATCTTCCACGTCATCAGCGATTATTAAATCCGGTCGGTACTGGTTAAACCGAAGGCCTCTAATATTCTGGTCAAACGAAGCGGCCAACAGCTTGGCCCCATACCTGGGCAGTACCAAAGAACTGGAAGCCCATTCGTCGTCAGAAGGCACGAACGGTCCGAAATCAGAAGCTAATAATTCGTTGGTTTCCAGTTCCCGCTTGATGTTCGTTAGGTGATGGCGGGCCTGCACTTGGTTAAAGCTTAGGAGGATAACAAAGCGTTTCTGCTGCTTGCCGAGAACTGACCACAGGGCATAGGAGAGATCACAGATGGTAGATTTAGCAGAGCCGCGAAACGCCATAATCACCAAAGTTTCGGGCAAATTCCGTTCCGTTAGCGCAATCATTTCTTTTTGGAACTGGGCGGTGGGGTGCTGTAAGTAATGGCCGAAGTAGATGTTAAAGAACCACCAGTGGCTTTGTTTGGCTAAAGCCACCCGCACTTGCCGGTCAGAGCATACTTTCTTTAAAACTTCCGGATCAATTGGCTGGAGGAGTGGTAACGTCTGGATTTCCTTGTTCGGTTCCATGGTTTTCTTCCTTTCCTGGCTCTGGCAAGTCTTCCGGCAAAGGCACTGTAGCGAGTTCCAAAGCTCTCTGCACAATGGCCTCTTGCTCGGGGGTTAATTGTTCAATCACTTGCTTGCCGTTATTTACCATCTCAAGTTTAGTGGCATAGTTTTTGTGTCGGTTCTTGAGCCAGAACATTATCGCCGTAAGGTTACCATCTTTAATGGAGCTAACCAACTTTGATTCCGCCATGTCCGATACCAAGTCAGCTCCGGAGTTGATTGCTTCCTCTACAGCCCCGGCAAACTCTTTATCTTCCTTTTTCCAGCGGTAAAACGTAGTCCTGCCTACACTAGCTTTCTCGCAGGCAATCTGGACAATGGGAGTTTTCTTGAGCTGCTCCAGTAAAGCCTCCTTAGCTTTTGCCTGGCGAATGTCAATGGTACTTTCAGCACTTATTTGCTGTATGTGATTATTCTCTTCGTTCATATTTTTCTCCTTTCAAGGCCGGTTACTTTCTCCCAACGCTTCATAATGACTTCGGCATAGACGGGCGATTTTTCCATAATGTAGCAGCGGCGTTTCATCTTTGTAGCTGCAATCAAGGTACTACCACTCCCGCCAAACGGCTCAAGGATTAAATCCCCGCGCTTGGTTAACACCTTAATGTAGGGAATGAGAATTTCTATGGGCTTGGTGCCAAAGATAATGCCTTGGCCGGAGGACTTTTCGTCACTGGCGTTAAAGTCGATGAAGTCAGTAGGACAGAATTTATTGCCTTTCTCATATGGCTCCCAGTGCGGTTTGCCGGAAATGCCATAGAGGGCGGTTTCGTACTCGTTTTGTAATCCATCTTCTTCGGGCTCTAAGTTATACTCTATGCCTGTGTCACTGCTGCCGACCATAGCAATGTCGTGCTTGTTAAAAAACTTGTATTTAGCAGCAAAGCCCTGTACCCGATTCGGCAGATGCCAGACGATCATATTCTTTACCTTCCAATACTTTTCCATCTCATTCCAAATGGTGCGAATGTTCTTCCAGTTTTCGTAGACAATAATGGCAAAATTTTCTTTAGCTACCTTACTGACATTGCCCATCCAAAGCTCGGTAAAATTGTCCGGCAAGCTGTCGGTTTCCAAGTACCGGCGGTCGCGCTTAGCGCCAAAGCCGGTTACGGCTTCGCCATTCTTTTTCTTGCCGTGGAGGTAATCCAGAATATACGGGGGATCGGTAAAACACATATCTGCCTTTTCCCCAGCCATGAGCTTGAGCGTATCTGCTTCTACCGTGGAATCCCCGCACATGAGGCGGCTCTCGCCAAGTTGGTAGGCGTCGCCTTTCTGGACCTCGATATGGTTAATATCCAGCTTCTTTAGCTCCTTTTCCAAGTCAAAAGGCGTGGGTATGTCGTCTATTTCGAAGATGTTATCCAGCTCTTCACTACTAAACCCAATATCTGCCAAGAAGTCCTCGCCAAAACTCTTGAGCAAGTCGAAGTCAAATTCCCCAAGATTTTTGTTGAGGCGAAGGTTGAGTTCTTTTTCTCGTTCTATTTCAGGGATATTTACATATACCACTGGCATTTCTTTGTAACCGAGCTGCTTAGCTACATGAAGGCGGAAGTGGCCGCCTATGACTACGTTTTTCCTCGCTTCAGCGGAGTTGACCACAATTGGATCCACTAACCCATAGCGGGTAATGCTCTCGGTTAATTGCTTGGTTGTATCCTCGTTCCACTTGCGTGGATTGTAGTCAGCGGGCTTGAGCTCACTGACCGGTACGTAATGTACCTGAAGCTTTTGTGCTTCTTGCATACTTGTTCCTTTCGTCGCTTTCGGGCAATAAAAAATGCCCACTTCACGGGCAAATGCAAAAACCAAAAGGTTTTACACCTAACCTGTGAAGTGGGCACGACCGAGGCAAAGCCTCTTCGCTAAAGGTTAACCTTTAGATCCTATCGCTCTTAGCGAAATTAGTTATACTCACTTTAATAATTTATTCGGTTGTAAAAGTTACTTGCCGACTAGCGGCTCAACTGGCTTCCACTTACGTCTCTTTTGCGCTTCAATAAACTCTTCAGTATCCTTTCCGGCGTAAATGTTGAGGCCCGTGCTTGGAATAAGAATACGCAGTTTCTTTCCTTGCTTTTGAGCTTCCCTAGCTGCTCGTTCTATTTCGGGGATCCCTATGAGGTTGATCTGAAAACGTCCATTCTTGTGATCTTCTTCACTTAAGGTGCTTGGGGAAGGAAGGTGATTATACACCCGTCCCGGCTGACCGTTCCGCAGTGACTTCGCTAACTGTCGGTCAAATGGCTTTGGATTCGAGTGATGAGTTACATGCAGCTGGATATCGGTTAAGATGATATCTAAGTATTGAGTTTGATTTTGAGCATCTGCCATAAGCTTATATTTGCGGAATCGCTGCGACTATAATTCCTTGAATTTCAAAATCTCTATTTAAAACTATTGGTTTATGGTCTGGGTTGGTGGAACAAGGCTTTAAAACCACTGTCTGCGGTGACTCATGGTATTCCTTAACAGTCGCTTCATCGTCAATGAGGGCAACAACTGGATCGCCATTGTTTGCGGTATGCTGCTGTTTTACCAACAAGAGGTTGCCATCTAGGATACCTTTTTTGTTCATGGAGTCACCTACGGCTCGAAGCAGAAAGTAGCGGTGGGGGGGCTTAGCAAGGGAGGTAGATACCGGTACGGTCATTTCAATATTTTCTTCTGCCAAGAGTGGTGTTCCGCAAGGGACACTGCCAACCAGGGGGATATCCACAGTTTTGGCATGCCTTTTTTCGTGTTCGGGATCATGTATAAGAGTGAGTTTTCCGGTCTTTTTATCCCGTACAACCACCTTGGCTGCCATTAGCTTGTCCAGCAGTAATACTACAGAATGGGGCGATTTATAGCCCAAATACTGCATTATTTCTCTTACTGAAGGTGATACTCCTCGGTAAAGAAGCTGGTTCCTGATGTACCGGATAGCATCTAATTCTTTTTGGGTGAAGGGGGTATTTGACATATCGCCTGAACATAGTGTATCATAGGTGTACAATCGCTGTCAAAGTACAAAACAACGATATAAAAATAAAAAAACCAATCAAACAAAAAAACATTGTTATGATTGGTTTTTATTTAAGGAGCACTATGGCAAATTACCATGTGACAAAAGACAAGGAAAGTGGAGATTGGAAAGTAAAACGCGAAGGATCTGATCGTGCAGCGGGTTACTACGGCACACAGTCAGAGGCAGAAAAAGCTGCCAAAGGGATGGCTGGCAATAGTGGTGGGGGCGAAGTAAGGATTCATCGACCTGATGGTCCCATTCGTGATAGTGATACAGTAGCTCCCGCTAATGACCCTAATCCTCCCAAAGATAAAAGACATTAATTTATGGAAAATAAACAAAAACATTTAGAGTTCATACAGAACACCATTAACCGCATGGGGAGCAATTCTTTTCTTCTGAAAGGTTGGACGGTAACATTAATCGCAGGGATTTTTGCCTTAGCTGCTAAAGATTCAAATTCTTGCTATATACTTCTGGCATATTTCCCGACCCTCCTCTTTTGGTTCCTGGATGGATATTTTCTGCAACAGGAAAGACTGTACAGAGCTCTGTATGAAGATGTTAGAAATAAGGAAGAGTCTCAAATTGATTTTTCCATGGATACGAAACCCTATATCGATAAAGCCTCGAAAAATACGTGGTTCTATTCCACCTTCTTCTCCAAAACGGTTGGGGGTTCGTACTTCACGTTGGTTATCATTATTTTGGTAATCATGTATATAACCATTAAATAGTTTAAATATTATGGCAAGAAAAGTTTTCTTTAGTTTTCATTTTAAGCGGGATGCGTGGCGTGCGGCACAAGTCAGAAATAGTGACTTGCTCGCAGATGAAGATGAGTACGGTGTAATGGATGCGGTGGAATGGGAAAAACTGGAACGTACAGGTCCTGAGGCTATCATGCGTTGGATTAACGATCAGTTGCAATACACCTCGGTAACAGTAATTCTGATTGGTGCTGAAACTGCCGGACGTGAATGGGTCAATTACGAAATTCGAAAAAGCTGGGAACGTGGTAATGCCCTTGTGGGTCTTCGGATACATGGTGTAAAAAATCCATTGGATGAAATTCATCTTGAAGACGGAACCCCTTTGTCAGCTTTCTGTAAAACATACGACTGGAATACCGACAACGGTAGAGAAAATTTAGGAAGATGGGTAGAAGATGCATTTCAAGAAAGAATAAAATATCATGGTGAAACTCGTTTAAAGGACGAGCCCGCCTGTGAAATCCCAGTGAGTGGCACAAGCCCATCTTTCGCAACCGTTGGCATATCTACTAACTCTAATTCTGGAGCATTTAAACCAAAGGCTCCTTGGAGCTGCAATGCTTAAGGAGCAGGACAAATTGTGGTTGAATGACAAATACCCTAACTTGTCGCTTCAAGATGGCCGTGTTGTCGGTTCTGTTGAATTTGCTGCCACCTATAATATGGAAACAGGTAACTTCTTAATATTGGATGGCACCACCCCCAATACTATAGGCGGCATTCGGCTAGAAGGCAGATTTGATATCAGAATTGAACAAAGGGAACATAAAATTTTCTCAAAACTACCTGCTTTATTTATTGAAGGAATTAACTCTATACCAGATCGCCATTTTAACCCAAATGATAAAAGCGCTTGCCTGTGCAGTCCCTTAGAAGAGGAAGAGTTCCTGAATCCTGAATTTAATTTTGTTAAGTTTTTTCGGGAATTGGTAATTCCTTTTATATACGGACAGGTTTTTTACTCTTCTTATAATCGTTGGCCTTGGGATGAGTATGCTCATGGAGCCTTGGGCTTACTACAATCTTACGGGAAACAATTTCAGCAGATTGATAAAGACGCAGTAATGCAGTTTGTATCCTACTTGCAACATGATAAAGACTGGATAAGGTATAAGGACTTGCTTTCTTATCCACGGCCTTCAAAGCAAAAATGTCCATGTGGATCAGGTAATAAATTCAGGGATTGTCACAATTTGGAGCTACAAGCCCTAACTCAGTTAAAAGCCGATATTAGTAATTTTGGTATTAGCATAATTTAAGATATGGGACGCTTTCGTTCTAGATATTACATTTCAAAAAATGGTTTTTCACCAAGCACTAATAAGCTGGTGGGGAGCCTTACGTATTTTTTATTTCACGGTATTGTTTTTTGGATTGCTTACAAAATTTGGGGGATACAAATGTTTGATGAGCTATGGTTTTACATTATGCACTTGCTAGCATTCTTTTCAGTTAAAATTTTTTTAAGACGGATAGGATTCTGGGTATATTAATCAGAGCATAAAATATAACAAATCGCCAAATTTGGAACACAAAATTAAGGGTTAAGGACTGTCCCATTTGTTCCATTTTAGAGTAAAGACTCTAGACCCCGATGCATTGCTCTATATGAAAAGAAGTGTGCCAAAAACCCTTTAAACACCCCTAGCTGGGTGTTCCCAGACGCCAGTGCACTACCACGAAAAGTCCCCGAGCTTGTCTCGGGGTTTTTTCGTGGTTAAACACTAGCGGAGAATCGAACGGGAACGGTCCCTAAGCCTGTCGAAGGGAACCAAAAGCGAGCAAGCGGAGCTTTTGGTAGTGGCGGGCCTGCGTTAGGCGTTATGCGAAACGACTGGAAGAAGTTGAGAATAGCCGTGGGCGGGTCGATTCCCCTATGGGCTACCAACAAATAAACTCGAACTAAGTTCGAGTTTTTTTGTTGCCCTGAGCGAAGTCGAAGGGAGCGAAGTCGAAGGGCAGTGCCGAAAGGGTGTTTTTTATTTAATTTTATTGGTGAGGAATGAGTTTACCAATATTTTGGTCAGTAGAAACATTTTACTAATAAGCGTATAATTAAAACGTATTAGTTTTCAATTTCTACTGGACTCCAAATAAATCAATGGAATCACTTATTCAACAACTCCAACGAAAAGCCCTTGATCAAGAAGTTTCGGTTTTGGAACTTCTAAGAATGGCGAAAGTAGTAGCGGTTAAACTAGATTTGATTGATTTTTTACGATGGATAGAAAAAGAACTTGGAGGCTATGGGACGGAGGACAAAGTTCCTGAATACAGAATTATTCGTGGAGAACCCAAAGGTTATAACCAATACAACGGATGGATTCCAATAATCATCAGCGATCCAGAATCACATAATGGCATATCTAGGCGTGGTGTAACTCAGGCAATTGGTGAGTTGGATGATTTAGCAAAAAAAGGAAATGGACAGCTCTTTATTCCATATTCTCCTGAAGTAAGAAATGTGATTGCACAAAATGTCGGAGTAAATACCGATATGAAACTTTTTGTAGGCACCTCTGCAGTAGTAGGAATTTTAGATGCTGTGAGAAATATAATTTTAGATTGGGGTTTGAAACTTGAAAAAGCAGGAATAAAAGGAACAGGTATGTCATTTTCACAAGAAGACAAAAATAAAGCACAAGAACAGCATATTACTTATCAAATAAATAGTATTGGAAATTTTACTGGGAATATGGGTCCTTTATCTGAGAAAGCTGCACTTACAATACAGCAAATAAATGTAACGGATATTAAAGCATTAAAAGAATTAAGTGAACAAATAAAAAAATATTTAAAAGATACTGGGTTGGATGATCAGAATCAACAAGTGGTAAACACACAAGTTGAAGAGTTGGAATCAGAATTAAGTAAGAAAGATACCGAACCAATAAAAATACAAAAGCTACTCGGCTCTTTAAAAGCAATTTTTGAAGGGGTGGCAGGTAATGTTATAGCTCAAGGAATAATTCACGAAATATCTAAACATATTAAATAAATTTATGGACGTAGGTATGACAAGGTTATATAACCGAGAGTTTGATGATCTAAAGAAAGATAATAAGAAAAACTCAATACTAGCTTGGGTATCCTTAATTTTGTCAATAATTGGAATTATTATTTCATTCTTGAGATAGTTAAAAAAATATAAGTAATATAAATTTATGGAATTAGAAGAATTTATAACTCAAACCTTAGTTGCTATAAGGGCAGGAATAAAAAAGGCAAATAAAAAAATTATTGATCTTAAAGATTTTGGAGTGGAAAATACCTATACAATGGGTAATGTTGGCGACAAGATCAATTTTGATATAGCGGTTACGGCTACAGAAGAAAACGGCGGAAAAGCTGGAGGAGGTATGCAAATTGCTGTTTTAAGAATGGGGGCAGACGTAGAGTCAAAGAGCGTTCAGTCTAACATTAGTCGAATCAAATTTGCGGTTGATTTAAATCACAATCAGATGCAGTAATTTGTTTGTAAACCTCTCAACAAAACCAAATAAGTTTTCCAGTGGTTCAGTCGCGGTCTACCACGAAAAGTCCCCGAGCTTGTCTCGGGGTTTTTTCGTAGTTAAACACTAGCGGAGAATCGAACGGGCAGAAAGCTCCCCATACAATGGTCACCTTCGTATATTTTTTACCAAATGAAAACGGCACCTTATTAACATACTTGCTAAAGGTGCCGTAAAGCAGTGCTAGTCATCTTTACTATAATGTCCGCCGTAACCGACAAAGCATACGAGACATGTGCCACAGAAATGACAAGTATCGTTGCAATAGTTTTGGCAGCCCGGCTCGTTGCAATGCTTGTAACAATCCAATGTTATGTGCGAGCAAGGCTCCCAAGGAATTACCGCGGGTTGTTGGGGAGGGTTACAATATCTACATCTACTGTCTGTACTCTGCCCATAGCACTGCGTGCAATGGCCGCATGACCCGGCAAAGCAACTACAATGTCCGCAGCTAAGCTTGTTACACTCTCGACAGCGCTTACAATTGTAACATTGTTTGCAAATGCAACAACCGTTGGAATTCGGTATCTGATTTTCCGAGCAAAGAGTGCACTTTCCGCAGTTTTTGCATTTAACACACTCTAAGCATATCCCGTCGTGAACGCGTCTAGGATTTTCGGCCCCACACTCACTGCACTTGGATGAACCGTCAAGGAGTGCTTTGAGTAATGCGCCAAAACAAATGACACCACAACTGACAACCAATATTTCCATATTCCTCAACTCCAAACCTCAGTCGCTACTACAACTCGGGCATAGGCCGTCACCGCCGCCAGATTTGCATATCATGCAGTGGTTACAGCTGTCGCCAGGGCAGCCCCAGCCTGAATTGTTGATGAATCCATGCCACCTCCTTTTAACAACTAACTATATTACTCGTAAGTCAACACAATGTACAAGATGCTCCCACACGTATTTGGATCCTGAAACGAGTTCAGGATGACTATATAGCTTAAGTATAATTTCTCATGTATAGTTAAAGTACTAATATGTTTTTATGATATTTGCCCATGTTGTTGTTGGCCTTTTGCCGGTGCAAAATAACCACCTAAGTTGGTTTTGGCTGGTTGGCTCGCAAATAGCCGACTTAGACCATTTGGCCGTTTTGTTTTACCACCGCATTTTTTCCTGGAACAAGGCGGTGGAATACATGCGGCACGAAGACAAATACAACCTCCGCTTTAAAACCAAGTACGCCCATTCGCTTTTTGGCGCCTTTGTAGCCAGCGGTATAGTAGCCCTATTCAGCCCAACCGGCGCTCTATATTTTGGCCTGGCGTACCTGCTCCACCTGCTCTTAGACTGGCCAGACCAAGACGAAAAACAATACCTTTTTCCCCTACCCATAAAATTCCGCGGCTTCCTCCCCATATTCTCCCTGCCGGAAAAAATATTTACGGTAGCATTAATACTTGCCGTCACTCTCCTGTACGTATACTAAAAAACCCCTGGGCTTAAGCCCAGGGGTTTTTTAGTTACCGTATTTTAGTTGGTTTTTTAAGCGAGTCGTTATACACTTGGCTGGAAATTTCTCGTATTAGCCCCACCAGTTTTTCTTTCTCTTGCCCCTTGGTCATAACACATAATAAATAGTCGCCGGTAGGCGCATACACAATGCCGCAGTCGTGGAATTCCTGCTCCACCACATGGCCTTGTCCGTCGTCGTTTACCTTCTCGCCAAATTTGTGCGCAACAAGGACCGTTGGGGGCACGCCTGCCGCAAGGCCGTCCTTAAACTCGCTATGGCTTAAAAGTTCCAACGCCTCTTCCGAATACTGGCGGTTTAAATACGTAGCGTTATACAAAATACGTAAAAACAAAGCGTAGTTTTTTGCGGAAATTTTATAGTCTTGGCCAACAGCAGGCTGCTCTATGCCCAAATTGGCATATACGGAATTTAGCGTAGGCAAGGGTATGTGGGTAAGGAGTAAGTCTTTGGCGCCATTGTCAGACTTAACGGTTAAATACATTATTAATTCCGCTATGCTATATGGTTTACCCGGAACCAAAACCGAAGGAGTTTCGTAGGCTATTTGCTGCACGGGCTGGTACACATACGTTTGTTGCAAATTTATTTCGCCCGCTTCCACCAACTTATAATATGCCACCATTATGGCCACCTTCATAAGGCTCGCCGGTTCATAAGACTCTTCCTCGTTTATGCCTATCCACCGCCCATTACTTAAGTCGCGAAAATAAACCGAAGCAGTGGTAACGTTTTTATTTTTTATATTAGTTTGGATAATGCGGTTTAACTGTTCTTTAAGGGCCTTGTACTCGTCCTGCTCTATTTGCGGCACTTCGTATGCTAACAAAGGGTGTATATATTTATATGAAGAGTTAGCCTCGCGTACAGGACGGTACTGCGCGGGTTTTATGACCGTAACCCGGGAATACACAAAAAACCCGCCTACCACCCCACCCAGTAGGAATAAACCCACACCGGAAATTATGGATATATAAGAAATTTTCATTGTAAACTAAGTTTAGCATAAATATAAATAAAAAAGGCCGAGGCTAACGCTCGACCTACCCACCTGCCCCAGCTATTACTGGTAGCACACCGAGAGGTTATACTGTTTAGCCAAGACTTTTATAGCCTGGCGATCAGCCGGACTCAGTACTTTATCCGGCTTTGAGTAGACAATGATAGAATTCCAAACAACCGTTGCCCCAGCAACAGCTGGGAAATTACCCACTTGGTTGATTAGGCCAAGAAGCTGGATTTCATTCATGTTTCCTCCCCTACCAAAATAGGCTTGTATTATTTCACTTTTTTTCATTTAAGGCAAGGGCTGGTATACTACCTCTATATGTATTTTGTTTACCTTTTCCGCTGCCAAGACGGCAGCTTGTATACCGGCAGTACCACAAACGTGCAAAAACGCGAACAGCTCCACAACTCCGGCCGGGGCGCAAAATATGTCCGCTCCCGCGGGGGCGGCGCCATGGCGTATGTCGAACGCTTTTACAGCAAGTCCCGCGCCTTAAAACGCGAAGCAGAAATAAAAAAATGGCCCCGGGCCAAAAAACTATTACTAATAAAAAAGAAAAACGCCGGTTAGGGCGTTTTTTGTTTGTCTGTCCCCTGCTGGAGAAAAACAAACAGTTGCTCGAATTCCTCGTCCGTAATGTCCGCCACGGCAGCGCGGACAGTGTTCTCGGGAAATTGAATGGGCTGCCCCTTGTGGACCCGGTAGGCCACGGCGCACATGCGGTGACCGCCTTCCACCTGCATAAAGCGGCCATTGGGCAGTTTAAACAGGATTACCGTAGAGGGTACCGGAAAGTTTTGGGCAAGGTGTTTTACTCGGTCGTGCGTTTTGCACCACTCGTAAAATGCCTTCACATTTAGCGCGTCCGCAAAGCTAGCGGTTAGCTTTTTGGGCATATACTGTTGCCAGCCCTGGTAGGGGCCTATAAGTACGTTGGGTAAAAACTCGTTGGGGTCTGTTACCGTAAACAGTCGCCACTCCTTCGCATCCATACCCAACCGAAGAGCCGTGGCCATGCGCCAGTCTTTTACAGTGTCAAAACCTCTTGCCTTAGCCACCTCTAGTAATCGCGGTCCCCATACCCCGTCACGCTCATTTTCCATCCATATTCCGAAAACTTCTTCAAAACTGAGCATTTCTCCTCCAACCAATTGTGTATTTGTGTTTTTCATGGCATAAGTGTACAGGAAATAAAGCTTGGGGTAAAGGCCTAAAATTTATAATTTCGAAATTAACAAATTAACAAATTTCATTGAAACAATTTAACAGTCACACGGATCCACCGATTGTACACGGATAGACAGATGTCTACCGATATCTAGAATCCGTAGGTATCCGTAGATCCGGATCCAATCCGTAGATCCGTGTAAAGGTTTAGTAGAGAGCTAAATACTAACATCTCCTTTACTATTATTCCCGTTTTTCTTTATAATACCTACATGCAACATACTATAGTGTGGCCCGAAGGGCTTAACCCAAAAGAGTACCCGGTTTTTGCCCATAATGAGCTGTTTATAAATGCCCCAGCCCAAGCTATTTGGGATATTTTGGTAAATGCCAAGGCTTGGCCCGAGTGGTACAAAAACAGTAAAAAAGTCAGTTTAAAACAAGGTGGTAACACTCTCCAAAATGGCACGGAATTTGAATGGACAACTTTTCATTTTAATGTAAAGTCTAAAGTTTTGGTGTATAATCCACCGTTTGATTTAGGCTGGGACGCAAAAGAGTTTGCCGCCAAAGGCTTCCATGGTTGGAAACTTGTTCCGCAACAAGGCGGCACCCTAGTGGTAACCCAAGAAGTCCAAACCGGCTTTGGCGCACGACTGCTTAAACCCTTTATAGTTAAAGGCCTCACCTACTGGCACCAGAAGTGGCTGGAAGGACTTATTGAATTGAGCAAAATTAATTAAAATTAAGTAAAAATAAATAAAATTTATAATCGCACAGCTGCAAATATTAAGAAGCAGGAAGCATCAAAGGTAGCAATCCTTTATCCTTTACCCACAATGAATCATGAGACATACTATCATTTTAACATCCTATCATTCTATCAATTTAATAATAATTAGAATCATGAATCAAGAGTCAAGAATCAAGATGGGCTGCAATCCTTTAACCTTTATTTAAATGCCTGACAACTGGCTTTTGACCCCTGCAGTA